>NZ_JAVJTO010000167.1:0-31048 GCF_040220235.1 Coleofasciculus sp. B1-GNL1-01 | reverse complement strand
TGGTGGTGATATTAGCTTAATTAGCGAGGGAGATATCGTCACTGCTGATATCTTCTCCATCGGTGCAGTGGGGGGAAGCATTAAATTAAAAAGTCAAGGTGCGATCGCGTGGGATAATAATCTCATTGGTAGTGCCAGTTTAAGTCCAATTCCCCCTGCGCCAAATCTCCGAGGCGGCGATATCCAAATTGATGCCAATTCAGTCTCCTTAACCAATGGCGCACGAGTGATTGCCGGAACGTTAGGGGCAATCCCTGGCGGAAATGTCACCGTACAAGCCACAGAATCTGTAGATGCAAGTGGGATTAATCTTGAGGGTGTTGATATTCCCCTATTAGACACCATCCCTGGGGTAACGGATTTTCTGGCAACCATTCCCAGTAGCGGCTTCTATGCCATTACAGGCGGAGATGGTGCGGCGGGAGATATCCTGATTGAAACACAGCAATTGAACTTGCGATCGGCAGCCAAGATATCAACGTCCACATTTGGTAGCGGTCAAGGGGGGGATTTAACCGTGAAAGCCTCCGATACCGTGGAACTGACAGGCACCTCATTCAATTTCTCCACCGGCTTGTTTACAGAGACAACTGGATTGGGAGATGCGGGAACGTTGCAGATTGAAACCGGGCAATTGAGGATTCAGGAAGGAGCAAATGTATCAACGACTACTTTTGCTCAAGGTCGAGGTGGCAATTTAGAGGTGAATGCCTCTGAGTCTGTCGAGGTAATTGGTGTATCAGAACAAGATGAAACTCCTGGTCTTTTAGGATCTGGGACTCTAGGTACGGGTGATGCGGGAGACTTAACGATTAACACCCGTCGATTAATTATCCGTGATGGTGGATTTGTCGAAGTTGGCACGGCAGGTTCCGGTAAAGGCGGGGATTTAACCGTGAATGCCTCGGAGTCAGTGGAAGTGATTGGGAAATCTCCGATTAATATCATTCCCAGCCTGTTAGGTACCGATACGATCAATACATTAACCAATCCGACGGGTGCAGGAAAAGCGGGAAATCTGACCATTAATACGGGGCGATTAATTATCCAAGATGGGGGATTTGTTACCGCTTCATCCTTTGGTGATGGGCAAGGGGGAAGTTTATTCGTCAATGCGGCTAAATCGGTAGAAGTAATTGGTACATCTGCTGAAGGTTTTCCCAGTGGATTATCTGCCCAGGGATTTGGTACAGGAAATGCGGGGAATTTGCAGGTGAATACCGATCAATTAATCGTCCGAGATAGGGCAAGAGTGACAGCCGCAACCGGAACAGCCGCCAGTGACTTGCGTTTGAGTGATCCTACCTTAGGATTTGGTGTGTTGCAAGGTCTTATTCTGCCTCCTCAAGCCACAGGAAATGCCGGGGAAATGCAGATTACAGCCAACTCGATTAACCTGGATAACCAAGGGTCTTTGATTGCCAGTACCGTATCCGGTGAGGGCGGTAATATGACTCTAAAAGCAGAGAATTTAATCGAAATGCGCCGCAATAGCTTGATTTCAGCAGAAGCCTTGGGCGGTGATGGTGATGGGGGAAATATTACTATAGATACCGACTTCATTGTGGCAGTTGAAGACGAAAACAGTGACATTGTGGCTGATGCCGTTGAGGGTGATGGCGGTGACATTAATATCACCGCGCAAAGTATTTTTGGGTTAGAATTCCGTCCCCAGCGCACGCCAAAAAGTGATATTACTGCCAGTTCCGAATTTGGGTTAGATGGTACTGTGGAGATTAATACCCCTGATGTTGATCCCAGTCGAGACTTAAATCAATTACCCACCAAACCGATAGATGTGCGAGGATTAGTGGGTCAAGTTTGTCAAGCCGATGCTGGACTCAATCAAAGTAGTTTTGTGGTCACCGGACGCGGCGGTTTACCTCCTAAACCCGGTGAATTACTCCGGGGGGAAGCAGTATTTGCCGATTGGATTTCCTTAGAGTCACCCGAAAGCGATAACGAGAATACTACGGCAACTCTCCTCGATAAACCTTCTCAACCGCGCCAGATTGTAGAAGCTAAGGGATGGATTCGAGATGAGCAAGGTAATGTTATCCTTACGGCGGAAGCCACTAACATGACATCTGGGAATCCCCCAGTTAATCCTAAGTTCTGTGAGTAATTAAGAAGGCAGAAGACAGAAGGGGGTGACTTACTTAGATTTAGGATTAGCAATACCCCTCACCCCCAACCCCTCTCCCAACCCCCCTCGTTCCCCCCTACGAGGAGGGATGACAAAGGATGCTTCGCTTTTTTTGCATGGAAGAGGGGAGCAAGAATAAACAACGTCGTACCCCTATCACATAATCTTGTTGGGATAAAATAGTATGAAAAACAAATGGTATCTACCTGTTCGTAGTAAGCGCTTTAGCGCTAATCAATGGGGTATCTCATGGCTAATATTAGCCAGTATCACCGCCATTTTATGTATAGTCATTTCCCCCGTATCCGCAACCGGAATCGGACAAACCGAACCCCAACCCGCAGCAATTGAGACAACAACCGCTAACTCCTCCCCAGAAGCCTGGGTAAAACAAGGGAGAACCTTCTACGAAACAGGTCAATATGCTAACGCGGTAGAACTCCTAGAAAAAGCAGCCCAAGCTTATCAAACCCAAGGCGATACCATTAAGCAAGCCACAGTCCTCAGTAATCTCGCCTTAGCCTATCACCAACTTAGCCTATGGTCTGAGGCAAACGACGCCATTTCCCGAAGTTTAACTTTACTGCAAACTGAACCAAACCGCGACGTTTCTACCCATCACCTCAACGTCTTAGCCCAAAGCCTAACGATTCAGGGGCGTTTACAACTGAATCAGGGACAACCCGAACAAGCCTTAGCCACCTGGGAGCAAGCTACCGCCCTGTACAATCAGTTAGGGGATAAAACAGGTAAAATTAAAAGCCAAATTAACCAAGCGCAAGCCATGCAAGCCCTGGGGTTTCATCGACGGGCATTAGCCTTACTCCAGCAAGTCAGACAAACCCTCGACAATCAACCCGATTCCCTCACCAAAGCCATCGGTCTGCGATCGCTCGGAGAAGTGTTACAATTCGTAAACGACTTGCCCCAAGCCCGTCAAGTCCTCGAAGAAAGTTTACAAATTGCCCGCCAGTTAGAATCCCCCCCAGATATCAGCGCCGCCCTATTCAGTCTTGCCAATACTACCCGTCAACAGCAGCAAGTTGAAGCCGCCCTGGAGTTCTATAAACAAGCAATAACCGCAGCCCCATCTCCCCTTATCCAATTACGGGCAAAACTCAATCAACTCAGCTTACTTATTGAAACTGGAAATCACCAACAAGCGCAAACCTTAGTCCCGCAAATTCACAGCCAACTTAACCGTTTACCCCTTTCAGATCAAGCAATTACATCTCGGATTAATTTTGCCGAAAGTCTGATTAAATTAGTAGAGACGCGCCATGGCGCATCTCTACACCAAGACATTGCCCAAATCCTAGCAACAGCTATCCAGCAGGCGGAAACCCTGGAAGATAAACGCCTCCACGCCTATGCATTAGGAACTCTGGGACATCTCTACGAAGAAACTAATCAACTGCAACCCGCCCAAGAATTAACCCAAAAAGCCTTAATTCAAACCCAAGCCATCGAAGCCTGGGATAGTCTGTATCCTTGGCAATGGCAATTAGGGCGCTTACTCAAACAGCAGGGCGATATTGAAGGGGCAATTGCGGCGTACCAAGGGGCGGTAGATACGCTGCAATCCCTGCGTAGCGATTTAGTCGCGGTTAATTCTAATGTTCAGTATTCCTTCCGGGAACAGGTTGAACCCATCTACCGGGAGTTAGTCGAACTTCTATTACCCGAAAATGAGACCCAAACCAGTCCAGAACGACTCGAACAAGCCCGTCATGTGATTGAATTACTCCAAATCGCAGAATTGGATAACTTCTTTCAAGCGGATTGTATCACAGCTCGACCTGTAAATATTGATACGATTGACAAAGAAGCTGCCGTACTTTACCCGATTATCCTATCTGATCGCTTGGAAATCATTGTTCATTTACCCAATCACCCCTTACGCCGTTACACCACTTTCGTCTCCCAAACTGAATTAAAAACCACATTAGAGGAATTCCGTCAAGCCTTACCTCAGCGCACCAGTTTAAGATTTCTACCCCTCGCCCGAAAAGTCTATGACTGGATTATCAAACCCGTCGCCGCCGATTTAGCCCAAAGTGAGGTAAAAACCCTAGTCTTTGTATTAAATGGCACGCTGCGGAATATTCCGATGGCGGCGTTACACGACGGGGATCAATTCCTACTGCAAAACTATGCGATCGCGCTCACGCCAGGGCTAGAATTATTAGAATCCACACCCCTGACTGAGCAACCGCTAGAAGTGTTAAAGGCTGGACTTTCCGAACCTCGCCTAGACTTTTCCGCCCTCCCCAATGTAAAAATCGAACTCCAACAAATTCAATCATTTATGCCAGGGAAATTGTTACTCAATCAGGAGTTTACCAAATCCACATTAGAAAATACGATGGGTAACGTATCATTTCCCGTTGTCCACCTCGCCACCCACGGTCAGTTTAGTTCAGAAGCCGAGGGAACGTTTATTATTACGTGGGATGATAAGCTGAATGTGAATGAATTGAGTTCCTTACTCAAAACAACCGATCTGCGTCGTACCAATCCCATTGAATTACTGGTACTCAGTGCCTGTGAAACCGCCAAAGGCGATGATCAAGCTGCATTGGGATTAGCTGGTGTCGCCGTGAGAGCTGGGGCTAGGAGTACCATCGCCACATTATGGTTAGTGGATGATGCGACGACGGCGGATCTGATGGTGAAATTTTATCAGGTACTTACTGAGGATAAAGTGAGTAAAGCTGAAGCCCTGCGTCGCGCTCAACTCTTGATTTTACAAGATCCAAAGTATCGGAAACATCCCTATTTTTGGACACCATTTGTATTAGTTGGCAATTGGGTTTAAAGGTTGTAGGGGCGGGTTTTATTCTGATCATTTCTGGTTTAGGCAGATGGGAAAAGCCGCTATAGATATTGTCGGGATTGTGGGGATTATCGCGGTTGTAGGGGCGAGTCGCTGCTCTGATGGTGGCGGTGGAATTTTCGTGTCTCGACTCGCCCCTGTCTAAATCTAGGCGGTGTCAGATATAGCACTACGGGTGGGTATATGTTAGGACATTCCCCTATTACCTATTACCTATTACCTATTACCTATTGCCTATTGCCTATTGCCTATTGCCTATTGCCTTTTCACCTAATTTTATTGTCCTAACCTCAATGCGTAGTGCTATAATTACCGATATTCCGACGCAGGGCGACCCGATAAAATTAATCGGTGGGTGGTGTTAATTTTGTGCGGCGGGTCGCCCCTACGATTTTGATCAAATTTGAAGGGGATTAGGGGCGCAATATCGCTATATTACCACTCAATCACAGAGAGTGCGATCGCTTTTACTAACATTAGGATTATTTTTCAAATAATCACGCACCCACTGGCAACCATACTGCACTAAATCGTCTGGCTCCAAGTCCAAATTGAATAGGATTAATTGTCCAGCGTTGTCAGATGAAGCAAGAATTTGACCATTAGGGCTGAAACTAAGACCATAGACTTGCTCGTCATGCCCTTTGTAGGTTTTCAGTTCATTACCATCACGACTCCAAAGTTTGACGCTTTTATCTAAGCTGGCAGTTGCAATTGTCTCGCTATCTGGGCTGAAACTGACTTTAGAGACTCCAGCGTCATGCCCTTTAAGGGTTGTGATAAATTGACCTTCACTCGTCCAAAGTTTAGCAGTTTTGTCTTCACTGGCAGTGGCGATCAGTTTACCGTCAGGGCTGAAAGTGACGCTGTGCACTCCATCAGTATGCCCTTCAAGAGTTGTGATCGGTTTGCCTTCATTCGTCCACAGTTTTGCAGTTGTGTCCCAACTTGCGGTAGCAATTATCTTCCCATCAGGATTAAAACTAACGCTGTTAACAATATCATCGTGTCCCTCGATGATTTGAAGCAGCTTGCTATCCAAACTCCAAAGCGCGACCGATCCATCCTCATGAGCAGTGGCAAGAGTCTTGCCATTAGGGCTCCAGACTACGCTATAAACCTTACCTTTATGTCCACTCAAGGTTTGGAGCTCTTTTCCATCCCGACTCCAAAGTTTTACAGTATGATCCCAACTAGCAGTTGCAAGAGTATTGCCGTTAGGACTAAAACTCGCGCTATAAACTGGTTCTGTATGTCCTTTGAGAGTTGCGAGTACTTGACCGTCATTTGTCCACAGTTTAGCCGTCCCATCCCAACTGACAGTTGCAAAAATCTTGCTATCAGAAAAACTAATGCTATTTATAGCACTATTATGCGCCTGTAGGATTTGAAGTTCCTTACCTTTTACCTTCCAGAGTTTGACGGTTTTGTCTTTACTAGCACTCGCAAGAGTTTTGCCATCAGGGCTCCAAGCTACGCTCCACACCCAATCCTTATGTCCACTTAGAGTTTGGAGGTTCTCACCGTCTAAGCTCCACAGGATAACAGTGTTGTCTGAACTGGCACTCGCCAGAGTTTTGCTATCGGGGCTAAAACTGACGCTAGTCACTGAACTTTTATGATCGTTAAGAGTTTTAATCTCACTATCCTTGTTCCAGAGTTTAATAGTTCCATCTCTACTAGCACTCGCAAGAGTTTTGCCATCAGGACTCCAAGCTACACTCCACACCCAATCTTTATGTCCACTTAGAGTTTGAAAATTCTCGCCGTCTACACTCCAGAGTATGACCTTTGTATCAGCACTAGCAGTTGCAATTGTCTTGCCGTCAGGACTGAAACTGACATTCAAGACTCCAGCGCTATGACTATCAAGAGTTCTGATTTGTTTACCTTCACTTGTCCAAAGTTTGACAGTTCCATCTGAACTAGCCGTAGCAAGTGTCTTACCATTGGGGCTGAAGCTTACATCATAGACTGATAATTTATGCTCATCAAGAGTTGTGATTAGATTACCTTCACTTGTCCAAAGTTTAACCGTCCCATCCCAACTAGCTGTAGCGATCGTCTTACCATCAGGGCTGAATTCTACGCTGTGAACTAAAGCTTCGTGTCCTTTGAGAGGTGAAATTAGGAGTTCTTGACCCTCCATATTCCAGAGTTTAACAGTGTGATCAGCACTAGCCGTGGCAATCGTTTGACCATCAGAGCTGAAACTAACACCTACGACTTCATCTGTATGCTTTTCTAATCGATTGCGTTCTTTGACTGTATAGACAACTTCTTGCAATAAACGATTGATGCTTTTTTGAAGATAAACCTTCTCTTCTTGTCTAAAAATAAAGGCAATATAGCCTGGTATTTGCCTTATTTTTTTTGATGCTCTCAAGGTAGATATCAGTCCGTCAAGATCCTGGTTTAAAGCCAATAGTGCTTCTGAAGATAAACGAATCGCTTGAATTTCGTTTAGTGCTGAATTACAGTACTGAATAAATGCGGTCGCTGCAAACATGCTAACGGCGACTAATGCAATACTTAATCGAGCTAGAAATAACTTTTGTAATCTGGCACTTTTTATCTGTTCTGCCAATCGTGCTTCCGCTTCCTTCATCCGCTCCTCCTGCAAACGTAGCATTGTGGCTTGTCGGCGTTTTTCTTCTTGTTCTGCTACTACGATCGCGTTTTGACTTGCCTCAATAAATGCCTTCTGCAATGAAGTCGCGGCAGGCTGTTTCTTTTGTTGCTCTGCCTCCATTAACCAATTTTCAGCAATAGCAAACTCACTCCCTCGCAACAGCAAGTCAGCACTCTTCCCCTTCTCCTCCCACTCAATTGCCCGCTGCGACCATTTCGTATGACTGCGTAAGTGTTCCCTGTCCGTATCCAGAGTTCTCACCAATTGTCGAAAATTGACATTAAAATCCCGCTGATTCTTATTAAAATCAATCCACTGAACCTTCGCTAACTCCCGATGCAGTTCATTTGAATTTACCTCTCGATGCAGCACTGTCACGAACCGCTTATTCAACGAAGCCGCATACTCCACCTCGTCTTTACAATAAGGCGAATTCACAGAACGGGGTGAGAGAATAAACAAAAAATTATCACAGGCTTTAATTCCTTGGCGTATCTCTTGGGCAAAATCCGCCCCCAATGCAATACTTTCCTGATCAAACCACGTCCGTTTTCCCTGAAGTTGCAGTTCATCATTCAGCTTGCGAGCAAAATCGGAATCCACACGCGAATAGGAAATAAATGCATCCAGCGACTCAGCCAACGGTTGGCGTAAACTTTCAGCAATAAACGTTTCAATTAACGGTGTCGGCGGATGCAGTGTTCTCTTATTTGCTACCTTCAACCAGCTTTCTCCACTCCGCAAATTATACCCCTGCAACAGGATACTTGGATTCTCGTGCTGCCGCTTCCATTTCAGCGCCTTCGTCAGTAATATTTTATGCTCGTTATAATAAGCCGCATCCTGCTGTAGAATCCTCAATAGTTGGCTTTCATCCAGATGATAATCTTCTTCCTTTACATTGTCCGTGAGGTCAATATACTGCAACTCCCGCAGCGCTGACGGTATTTGTTCCGGTGGTGTTTCTCTCACTAACACAGGAATAATCCGCTTATTCAGCGATACAGCATAGTCGAGTTCACGCTGAGCATAATCAGACTTTACCGAGTCAGGCGAGAGCAAATAAACTAAATTATCTGCCTGTTCAATTCCCCGCTTAATCGCCTCCTCAAATACTTCCCCGGTTTTAATATCTGTCGTATTCGTCCAAACCGTAATACTTTTCCGCCGCAAAATACGACGAATTTTCTCCATCTTTGCCCTATCTTCATCAGCATACGAGATAATCACCTGAGTCATCAAGTTATTGGCATTCTTGATACTTTCAGTGATGTATTCACAATGCAAATCCGTAGGCACACAAGGCGGTTGCTCGTCTTTAAACCGAATCTTTAACCAAGCTTCTGCCTGCTGTCGTTCTTCCCCAATTAACAGGTAACTATGTTGTTTTTGATGGCGCTCCCACTCCAACGCCTTGGCTAAAAATTGGGTATGCTGATCCACATAATCAGCATGAGAGTGAAGTAAATCAATTAACCCCGCAAAAGACGCCTCAAAATCATCGAGTCCCTCGCGAAAATAGACCCAGTTAATTTTGCCGATCGCGGGGTGCATATTGGGAAAGCTGGAATGTAACCCTTTCTGTTGATACACTTCCCAGTCTTGGGGCGTACCCTTCGGGTTTCTCTGCTGCCACGTTTCCTGAGTAATTTGCTCGACGTGCAATAAGGGAATAATCCGTTTGTTGAGCTTGAGTGCCAGCTCAATTTCTTTACCACAATAGGGCGAATTCACCGAATGGGGAGCAATGATAAATAGAAAGTTATGCGCCTTCTCAATCCCATCATCAATTTGGTTCTGAAAATCGACGCCAAGGGGGATATCATTCTGGTCAAACCAAACCTTTAACCCTTGTTTCAGCAAGCGTTTATGAAGTTTAGTAGCAAATGCTTTACTATCAGCTCGTCCGTAAGAGATGAAGGTATGGCAAAATTTATTCATGGTCAGGTAGCCACAAAAAAAGACACAACCAAGGTCTTAAAACTGGTTCAGAGGATAAAAAATATCATTCCTTAGATAGAGGCAATCCGGCGGATAATTCTCCTCTTCCTGAAATATAACAAATAGCATCCAGAAATGTAAACAGTTATGGTGGTTAAAACCGCAGCTACACAAACTTTCAGGATGTTGGATGTTTGTAGTGAGAACTTTAGTCCTCTTGCCAGGGGCGAATCAAGCGCCTACTTACAAACAAGATTAGCGACTCACGATAAACGCCACAATTGCCAATCCTATTAATGTCGGCGTTAACCAATTGCCCCAGCGCACGTAAAGCGTCTGGGTTTGTCGCCGATAAACTGTAGCCGCATGAATCTGGTAAGTATTAATCCCAGAAAGCCATAAGGTTCTCCCATGAGGATCGACAATGCCAGAATAGCCCGTATTCGTCGCCCGTACTGCCCAACGATCCGTTTCAATGGCACGCATCACGTCTTGGGCGTGGTGTTGGGCGGGCATGGTTTCACTATAATGAGCATTATTGGAAGCACTGAGAATAAATTCACCCCCTCTAGCGGCTTGACGGCGGAAATGGTTGGCAAAAGCAGACTCATAACAAATCCCCGCGATCGCACGACCAAAGGGTGTGTCAAACTGTTGGTTGGGTTGACCTGCGGCTAAATGGGCATCTAAGGGGGAAAGGCGATCAATTAAACTGCCTAATAGTTCCTCAAAGGGAATATATTCGCCTAAAGGGACGAGGATGACTTTGTTATAGCGGCTGATGGTTTCCCCTGTACCTGTAATCGTAAATAAACTATTCGTCAGGCTATCTCCTTTTTCCCCAAACGCCCCCAACCAAATCAGTACACCTTTATCTAAAATAGCCTCTTTAAAGCGATCGAGTTTGTATTGATAAAAGGGAACAGGTGAGCGAAATTGATTAATTTGTTCATCCCAGAGAAAGGGTAATGCTGTTTCCGGTGTCAAAACTGCCTCTACCCCTTTATCCGCTAAGGCGTTGTAACCCTTGGTATAATTTTCAATTGCCCGACTCCAACCATCTCGATAGAGTTTAATTCGGTTCGGAATATTCCCTTGAATAATACCCACCTTGAAGGCGGCTTGAGTGGGTTGAATCAGCGGGCGACTGTAGAGTCCAAATCCAATCAGATGGAAACCAACAAGGAGTCCTAATGCTAGGATAAAGTTCTGCTTGGCATTAGATCCAGTGATTCGTTGGGTTCGATTTGAAAAATAACTAATTCCAGCTTCCGCGATTAACCCATTCACCGCGACAACAGCAGCGGTGACAGTAAACGGACCCGAAATCTGACCCAGGTGTAAAATCAATAAATTATGGGGACTTTGGGTATAAGCCAGAGATGTCCAGTTAAGATCTCCTAGAGTCCAGAAGGCTTCTAAACCACACCAGAGGGCAATTCCTACTAAGACGCGAGTAACTGTCCTAAACTTTGCACCTTGACGATTTAATAATGAATTGAACGCCGTCATCCCCACCGCCCACAACACCACCAGAATCGTCCCCCAGAGGGTAATAAACACCCAGCAAAAAAGCGCGATCGCTAAACTGGCTAACCAGGGTACTCCCATCCAATCCATGGGATGAACACCTGTAATCCAAAATAGGGCTAACCCTTGATAACCAATCCCCCAGCAGAAACCATATAAAGCCGTTTGGCGCAGACTTGGCTGATTCACCACTAAGAACCATAAGGGAACCAAAGCAATCCACGCCAAAGACCAGGCTTCTACAGGGGATGGAGTTAATCCCATCAGGATACCACCCAGCAGGGATAATAAGATAGGAGACGCTCGCCAAAGTTGCTTAGGAATTTGCATAGTGACAAAGGACTTAAGGGGAATGTCGCTGACTTAAGCCCTCAACTAAAGTGGGGGCTAAAAGCTAAAACCCGTTGAAACGTGTTCAAAGAGTTAATTCATTTATTTCCAGGCTATGCGAGTCAGCGCCATTTAGCAAAAACGCCGGAAGCCCCACGCCGTCCTGAAAGGCGGCGCTGGGATGGATAGGCGGTTAAAGAAGAGGGTTCGACATCCTCTTCTTTAACATTTTGTCGCATCCTGTCTGCAAATTTGTTGCTTAAGAACTTTAATATCCTCGCGACAGTGCTATATTGAAAACGAGATCTGTCGCGTTCCTTTCTGACTATAACATGGTAGAATATAAGACATGAAAACATCCTACCAGTACCGCCTTTATCCGAGTACCAAACAAAAGCTCTCCCTCAACCAAGGATTGAGGGTTTGTCGCTATTGGTACAACAGGATGCTAGGCGAACGAATGAATTGGTGGGAATACAACAGGTCTGCGGTTAACTCTTGCCCCCTGATATGTCATCTCCCAGAACTTAAGGAACGTCCTAATTATTACAACCAGAAAAACCAACTTCCTGCTATCAAGAAAGACTTGGTGCTGGTTAAGTGGTCAGGAGAACTCCTAGACTTCAGCGATGTCTATTCGACTATCTTGCAGGATGTCTGCAAGCGAGTTGATAAGGCATTTGAGCGGTTCATCAAAGGAGACAAGAATGGGAAACGCTCTGGTAAACCTCGGTTAAAAAGCGAGTCTCGCTACCGGACAATGGTATTTGACGGGGCGAAGAACGAGTGGTTAAAGTTCTGTACGGTTAACGGTCGCTGGCTCTACCTAAGGCTTCCCAAGATTGGGCTAGTCAAGGTGAGAACTCATCGCCCGATACTAGATGGGTTTAACCTCAAGCAGGTCAGCGTTACCAAGAAGTCTGACGGCTGGTACGTTTCGTTCATCCTAGACAACCCATCTGTTCCAGACTTCACCCCAGATAAAATAGTCCCGACTTGGGACAACTCAATGGGACTCGATGCTGTTCTCCATGAGGATGTGTATCTTGCTACCTCTGAAGGTGAAAGCCTGCCCTCTCTTAAACCCCTAAGGAAGAATATAGACAGGCTGGGGAAGTTACAGACCAAGCGAAACTCCAAGAAAAAAGGGTCTCGCCGTCGCCGTAAATTAGCCAAAAGAGAAGCGAGGTTTAGAGAGCGCATTGCTAAGAGTCGTCAAGACTTCCAGTACAAGACCGCGCACAAATTGGTGCGAACCGGTAAGAAGGTGTTTTTCTGCGAGGATTTAAACCTCAAAGGTTTGACCAAGCGCAATGCGCCCAAACAGGATGGTGATGGGAAAAACCTTCCCAACGGTCAGTCGGCTAAGTCCGGACTGAATAAGTCCTGGTTGGATGCTGCATTCGGACAATTCTTTTCAACCCTGAGTTACATAGCTGCAAAAGCTGGGGCTGTGGTCGTTGAAAAGAATCCTGCCTATACTTCCCAAATTCTCTGCTATCGAGATGAGTTCATATTCACAGACTGCTCGATTCGGAAGTATTGGGATGAACTGTTGAAAATCTGGGTTGATAGAGATATTAATGCTGCTATCAACCTAAAACGTGTAGGGCTGGACGTGTTCCCTACGATAAAACGCCGTAGAGGGAATCCGGTAGTAGTTTCTTCTACTACTAATAGTACCTCAAAGGAAGTTCTGACCGCTTTATTTAAGGCATCAGAAGCCCACGCTGTCCGGGTAACGGCAGCGCTGGGTACGTCACCACGACTCCAGTAATCGGAACTCTGATTTACAAGGAATGGGAAAGTCAATTGTCAATTTATCATAGTTCTTCACACACCCGTTTTCAGTGTTGAATTAACTCAGATTTTATCGTCTCTGCCATTAGATTTGAGATTACCATGGACAGCCAGCCAAATACAGGGTGGGTGAGAGCTTGTCCATTCAACTCGGTGTTTTTGATGGGCATTAATTAAAACGTAATCCCCGGCTTTCAGTTCACTTTTAGACCCATCATCATAGATAAGAATTGCTTCCCCCTGAAGCAGGATCACCCACTCATCCTGCTGCTGATCATACCATTCTCCGGTTGGTGTTGTTTGCCCTGTGGAGATAATTCGCTCAATTAAAACGCTATCACTAGAGACTAATGCCTCAAATTGTTCTTCGTTGGGCAATTGAGAGGGAAGGTTGAAAATATTTGGCATATCTCCTAAATGATAAATAATAGAAGGATTATCCTTTAACAATCTTAAAGTTAGCGGCTGTTAACGGTGTACCCGTCATACTCTCATGCATCACTTCAATCACATTGCCTGGACTTAGAGTAAAGCGAGAAACATTATTGTAAGGTTTCGTTAACGTCGCTAAAACCTCCTCTCCTGTGGCAAATCCTAAACCAGATGCAATTTGAATCACTTCATTGTCTACGTCAAAATCATTAATTCGATCCGTGCCATTATTAGCACCAAATATAAAGGTATCTATCCCGTCTTGACCGAAGAGTTTATCGTCACCAAAGCCACCATCAAGACTATCATCACCTATTCCGCCTTGAAGGACATCATTACCTTCACCCCCAAAGAGTTGATCATTTCCATCTTGACCCCAGACAGCATCATTACCAGCATCACCGGAAAGGAAATCATCTTCTGTTCCCCCCTGTAACTCATCGTCTCCTTCATTACCAAAGAGATAGTCATTTCCCTCTTCTCCCAAAAGAATATCCTTTCCGAGACCGCCCAATACACTATCATCTCCTAAATCACCCTGAATCTTATCATCACCACCTAATCCATCAAGCAGATCATCTCCAATTGTGCCAAATATTGTGATGTCATCCTCTGGTGTCGCGATGGGATTGGTTGAACCTTGGGGAACAAAACCATCAATTTCATAGCCAATATCAGCTAACAGTGCTAAATCGACCAGTGAAGGTAATAATCTTACCCCATTCGCTGGAACTGTTTCATCAAATAACACGGCTTGATTATCCAGAGGACTAATGTAATCTTCTAATATGTGATCTAAATCATCTTCTAATGGCACCGGATTGTCATTATTAACAGCCAACGCATTGACTCCATCAAATCCATCTTGTCCAATTGTGCTGAAAATAGGGGACGTACCAATCCCTAAAACAAAACCAATTCCACGCAATGTAGCACTAAAAAAGTCTTCTTGAGTCGGATCAGTATTAGGGGTAAGGCTAAAATTCCAGTCGAAAGTTGGGTCAAAAGAGATACTACCAACCCACGGTTCAAAGTTTGTGGCTAGTCCTGTTCGTCTGGTACTATTAGCAATTCGGGAACGGTAACGATCACCTTTTATATTCTGACCAGAAAATCCGCCCCGCAGTAGCAAATTTTTATCAGGTTCTGGCTGATTAAACGGTGGAGATTGAGTTCCGACAAATATCAGTAAATCATCAATTGGTTGATCGAGTGTAATTAGCGGCGATTCGTCACCATTTTGAGGATTACGAACCGAAAATTGTATACCTGCTGGAATATCCGCAAACTCATCCTGAATAATGTTTTTCCAGTAATCCGCAGCCGCTTCTAAAACCGCTCGGCGTTCAGGTGCGTCAAAGAAGCCATTGGTATCAAAGCGATAGTCAAATTCGATGTTGAAGTCAGTAGCACTGAGAACATCGTCAGACGCGATGGCGACTGTTGCTAGGTTAGAGGTTCCTACTTCATAAGCCATTGATTCTGTCAGTATAACTGTTACCGTTTCAGCCTCTTCGACTTCGTTATCATCAATGGGAGTAAGATTAAATGTAGTACTCTGTTGTCCTGTAGGAATCGTGACACTGGAGTTCAATTCCATATAATCACTATTCGATTGAGCTGTACCAATAACCTGGACGTTAATCGTTAAAGGTTGAGTCGTATCACCATCGCGGGTAATGGTAAACGTTCCCGTATCTAAAGAATTCTCAGATGCATTCGCATCAGTTGCAGCTATTGTAACAATAGGTGGCGGTGGTACATCATCAGATACAATCGTCACGGTTGCGCTAGAATTTGCACCTAAATTGTAGTCATTCCCATCCATTAAATTTACGACTACTGTCTCATCCAATTCAACTAAATTGTCATTAATCGCAGTAATTGGAAGCGTGACAGTTGTCTGATTAGCTGGAATCACAATAGTACCATCTAGAGCGTTATAATCATCACCGTTAGTCGCTGTTCCACTGACTGCATAGCGAACTGTGAGAGAATCAGTCATCAAGCCAGTACGAGTTAGCGTCAATTGACCATCTTTCCCATTTTCTGTAGCGGTAGAATCTATAGCAGTCAGAGAAACCTTCGGGGGAACGGCTTGTTGTAAATTGAGGGTAATGTGACCCGATGCACCCTTGTAACCATCGACAGCAATTTTGTAGGTTGTCCCAGCGACAGCATCAAAGGTAACTTGACTTGTTATCCCACCATTGGGTTCATTATTATTACTCGCAATTACATTTAAATTCGTGAGAGATGTGCCTGTATAAACCCCTAAAAGGGTGTCAAAATCACTATCAGCCGTTGTTAGAGTAACTTGCCCTGACTCTTCAGCTAACCATGACCACCAAACTGATTTATCTCCTGTTTGATCAACATAATTAATTTCATCGGCTTCTTTTGTTGCGTTAATATTAAGAGCCGTGGTTTTAAGGGAAGATCCAGTAATAGATTTGGCATGGGCAAAATTATCATTAGAATGCCGCCAATTAGCTGCATAAATTGCTGTATTATTTAGGGTGAGACGGTTATCGGCTTGCCCCGCTAGTCCTAGGGGTTTCCTTTGATAGGTTAAGTCAGGATTAGACCAAAAGTTCCTGCGTGCTTCACCATTAGTTTTGTAAGCCATAATGGTGCGAAAGGCTGCATCTGGATCTGTGTATCCAAAGGAATAGGGATAGGCTTTGTTGGCTTTGTTTAGGTCTTTAAAAGCTTCTTTATTATGAGTCGCTCCTTGATTATGTCCCATTTCATGGGCAAAAGAGTATCCAAATTTAGCGTTATAAACGGTAACGACACTAAATGCTAAATCTTCAAAAGAATAACCCTGATCAGGATTAGTCAGAACATAAGCTAAACCCCCCGTTTTTCCTGATATTTCTTGTTGTTCAGAGTCGTACCCATATAAGTCTTCAGTCCATAAAGCTACCATATCAGCAGAATAATAATCCCGTAACTGATGAACTTCGTCTAAATAACCGTCTGATGGATTTTGTAAACGCTTTAACTCTGTATGAGAACCTTTTTGAGTTGCACCAACTTCTTGGTAATTACCTACCTCGGCTATATGTACCCGTAGGCGTTGATTAATTCCACTGTTTTCATAGCCTAAATTTGTTTCAGTTACAACTTGATATATTCGCTGACGGATAGCATCCGTCCCACCTTCAGCCTCACGAGCTGCCTCTGTGTATACAACTAAGACATCAATAATTGAACCATCATCAACGTCAGATTGTTTAGGGGATTCAGCAAATGCTAAAGCAGCGCCTAAGGTAATTGAATCAGTAGAATTAACGGAATGTCCATCTCCAGCAATAGCTATACCCACGTCAGGAGTTACTGGCAAATCTCCCAATTCATCTTGATGATTATGCCTTTGCTCGGAAGGTAATGTTGTTAAATCGATTTCGCTAACAGTATGAACACCATTTCCAGTAAAACTAATATCATAGAGCGTATCATCTATTCTAATCGTGCCGACTACTATGCCATTCTCTTTTCCACTAACCAAAATGACTTCACTATAGCGGGTATCCGGAACGTTCCCCGTCCAGATCCAACTTGATTCATCGGATGATAATTCGACTCGCTCAATTACAACATCAATAAATGTGTCTTCAAATAAATTAACTGTGAGCGATTGACCAATTAATTGATTCGGTTCCGCTAAACGTTCAACGTTAACCTCAACCAACCGATCGCGAATGATTTCTGGATCATCTGTAACCGATGTGTTAGCAACAGCTTGAGGACTCGCTGGAGTAAACAATAGTGAACGAATGGGTGAAAGATAATCGATTATCTCTTGGGCTAATCCTGTTTCTCGCCAGTCTTTTTTAGAATCAATTACATCTACAATAGGTAAAGCTTGCCCTGTTGCTCCGTTAACTTTAATAATCAAGTCGTTATAGTCGCTATCACTATTACCATCCGCCCGTAAATCTTCCCAACTTAAGCCATTGATCTCCCCAGCCGTATCCACAATTTGTCCAACATGAGACGCATTGTTAGGATTAGCATTGGCTAGAGAAAATAGAGGAGTCTTGTCACCCTCAATAGCGGGATTATTAAATACGTCCTGAACCGTTCCATTGGGAACTAACATAAACGCAACAGTCTCACCGGGACGCATGGCAAATGTCTTTGCCCCTAAATAATCACCTGAATTACGCTCAACTTCTCCTAGTTCTCCACTAAATCGCGCCCCTTCCGTTGAATCCGAAATCGCCACATATCCTAACTCTGAATCACTCAAGGCACGACGAGCTGCTTCTTCAATAAATGCTGTTGAACCTTGTTCTAATTCCTCCATTCCTGCCAAACTGAATATAGCAACTTCCCCGGTGTAAGCCCCTCCATCAAAGACAAAATCGATGTTTACCTTACCTGTCTCTCCTACTGTAAATAATCCAGGTTCCAGAGACGATTGTTCAACTTGAATCTCTTGATTATTTAATTGGAGCAAAGCGCTATCATTTTCAGCCTTTAAGCTTAAAAGCTCTGACTTTGTTAATGCTTTGTTTTGAACAATAGCGGCAAAAATAGCGCCTTCATCACCCAGAGAGTCAACTGAATTAAGCCGAGAATCGATGTAATGTCCTACCTCTTCTAAGAGAACGGTTGTAATCGGATCAGGATTCGTCAAGTTTTGGGTTATAAATTCCCTGGCTAGATAAATTGTATCTTCAGCAAACGCTCCTTTTGCCTTCAGTTGATCAAGGGGAATAATTTCAACGCCTAGCGATGTCTCACCGCTAACTATTTCTCGAATCAACCTTTTAGCGTTCTCTAAGCACCAAACCTCGCGAAATGCTAAATTCATCTGACTCAAAAAGTCTGGATGCTCAGTAAATTTTTCGAGTTGAGTAATAGCTGTTTGCAGTGCGGGAGATAAGATAGCATCAACTTGTTCTAAATTGAAGGGTAAACTTGCATCAGCATTGACACTATCAGAACTTCCAAGTAAAAAATCCTTGCTGCTGTCAAAGGATGAACCGTTTTCAGGTGGCAGATAGCTAAGAAAAATGTCTGGGAATGTCGTCCCCAACATGCTTGCCCACAACGTGTTATCCTCACTCCATCCTGTTACTTCAAGGGGGAACAGATCAAAGTCTGAAGTTGAAACGCTAACCCCCGCTAGCTTAGCTGTATCCAGAGTAGGCAGACATAAGGACATCATTGGAGGAGAATTGCCCAACTTGTTCTGACTTGATACGCTGGCAAAAAGGTTACCAAAATTGGGCTGAACGATTGGTAGACTCTCCATGTTCCCCTCCTAAGTCGGCAGGATTTAAGTATTGATATCTGCCTATCAAGGTAGCCGAATCAAAAAAGGAATGCAAAGAGCGGTTATTAAAACTTTACACTTTAGGAAAATATTTAATTTTCCTGCTCTTTTTTGCCCAAGAGAATAGGCTAGTAGACTTGAGAAACCAGGAACATTTCTCACCGTACTAGCCCAGATTAGTTGTTTGTGTTGGAGTTGTTTCTTAATTGTCTTCTATTTTTTACGGCTATGACATCGGCAATAGTTATCAAATAATTTTGCGCGACTTTGCGGATGTCATTTGATAATAATTATGATTAATTATTCCCTGAGCGGTACTTGTAACTTGAGTCGCTGAACATCTCCCTCTTCTCCCACAGCCGGAAATAGGTCAAGGGGATCACCAGAGTTGAGGGTATCTCCCACTACAATTCGTAGGCGATCGCTAATGGCAAAGCTTGAATCCGTAGGATTCATTCCTGCTGCATCTGGAGCAATGGACGAGTTGGTATTGAAGAAAGAACGGTAATCGTTAGATAAACTGCGACGTTGTACAGTCCGTAGGGATTCACCGGATAACGTAACCGAATTGTCATTAGCGCTAAACGGTGAGTCGGACTGAGCTTGGGCAAGAGGGACTAAGCCAAAGACCGCAGTAGTGATGCTTAAAACAACAAGTGTATGGCGTCTCATGAGCGCTCTCCCTGGTTTTATAGTGTTGGAAACTTGCTACTGTTTGAGACTGATTATACTTTCCAGCATACCAAGAGTTTGGCGATAAATTTACAATATGATTAATTTTTTATTGATTTGTTGACCAAATTTGTTACCAAGTTGACCATTTACAGGCTCGGTAATAATCAATAGATCATTGATCAAGTTTCAGCTATGAACCTCTGTCTTGATCATCAAACTCAAATCCCCAGTCTTCATCTTCATCCTCATCCTCCGGTTCCGCTTTGGGTGGGGGTTGGCGGTACGGCGGGGTAATTACTCGATAGTTAGCATCATACACTGTCTCAGATTTGCCAGTCCTTGATTTAGACGTATTAGATTCCCGGTAACTGTAGGAATAAACCGAGTCGGGTTGAGAACGGCGGCTGGGTTCTTGACTTGGTTCGTAACTACTGCGATCGCTTCCGATACTGCGCTCTTGGCGATCGCGCTCTGTTTCCTCTAACACCTCTTCCTCTGGCTGACTCTCCAACTCATCCCAGTCAAACTCGTCCTCTATGGAGGTTGCCGATTCTCCTTCAAAGTTCCACTCTGGAGCAACAGCTTGATCCCAATCAGAACCGGAAGCAGAGGGGGAAGATTTGGGAGGAGGAGGTGGTGGTGGAGGGGGTGGGGGAGGTGGCATTTCTGGTTCACTTTCCTCGGGTTCAGGTTCCTCCTGCTCAAACTCAACATCTGATCGCCAGCGATTTGGAGGCGATGCTTGGGCGGCGCGATCAAACCTCTGAAGCCTCCTGGGTCGAAAACTGAGCAATTGTAAGACTAAACTGGTGAGTATGCCGAGTGCGATCGCCAGTCCTATCCATACCGTCAGAGGCAATGCAACCGTTTGCATTCCCAAAAATACGATAGACAAGACGGGGGCTGACAAATTTGACAAAACAAATATAGCCAGTCCGCCTCCAACCACGCATAACAGGACAATTCGATTCACAGGCATGATCAGTGATTTACACGTATGGATAGAGCGCTTATCTCTAACTTACCGCTTTCTTAACATCTGATCCGTTATAGCGCTACGCGCTACGCGCTAGGCAATAGGCAATAGGCAATAGGCAATAGGCAATAGGCAATAGGCAACACCTCGGACTTCGGCGTGAGGCTTCGACGGTGAGCGCTCAGCCGAACCGCGCTCGGTAACACGCTCGGTGTGGAATATGCAATAGGTAAGGTAGAGTTTTGAGTTAACTTCCCCTGCTCCCCCTGCTCCCCCACCTCCCCTATCCACTCGGTTTGACCGCAACTTGGTATAAATCGTTCAGGGAGCGGATCGCTAACCCGTATTATTAGAAGAGGGGTTAGATTACAACAGTCTTGGCATGACGATTATTTGGGAACTCGATTTCTATTCACGTCCAATATTGGACGACAATCAAAAGAAGCTCTGGGAAGTCTTAATTTGTGAGAGTCCTTTAAACATCCACCAATCCACGGACGACTTATTTCAGTACGCGCAGTTTTGTTCCAACCAGGAGGTCAACTCCTTATGGTTGCGGCAATCCCTAGAAGAGGCGATCGCGAAAGCTGGACAAACACCGACAAAAATTCGCTTTTTCCGGCGTCAGATGAACAACATGATTACTAAAGCCTGCCAAGAGTTAGGCATTCCCGTGATCGCCAGTCGTCGGACATACACGCTGAATCACTGGCTAAACCACCGGATCGAGGAGGTTTATCCCCATCAACCCGGATATCAGTCCTCAGCCGCCGCCTCTTCCTTTGTGCGCTACCAACCTCAGGTTCCTCAACCTTTACCCGACGCCATCCAGGGACAAAAATGGGCATTGGTGAGCTTGGAAGCTGCCGCCTTTGCGGAGATGGAGGAGTGGGACATTGACTTTGGCGAAGCCTTTCCCCTCTCCATGATGGATCTGGCTCCCGATACGCGCATTCCGGGCATGATTATTTTCTCCGATCGCGCCAAAGCCCTAGCTGCATGGATGTCGGGTTTAGAACTAGCGTTTGTTAAATTTCAAGGAGGTGTCACTCCTCGGTTATTACTGGAAACGGGTGCTAGTGATAGCTGGATTTTAGCCAACCTCACCGATGCCCAAACCCTAGCGGAAGCTCAAGGCTTTGAATCTGCCAAAGAAAACGCCCAGTTTGTCCATTTTCTCGCCGTGCAGTCAACGCCAACCTCAGAAACCTTTGCTGGATTTTGGTTGTTGCAAGAATTAACGTAGCGCCGAATGGGTTAGGGGTTTACCACCAATGAGTCAGAAACATAAACAGAATAATTCACCCTAAACATTATGGAGTCTCCGAATTTGTCACCCGCCCTGCCCTCCGAACAACTCTTAGATCTGGCACTCAAAGCTGGAGCCAAGGATGCTGAGGTTTATCAGTCGCGATCGCTGTCTCGCCCTGTACTTTTTGAAGCGAATCGCCTCAAGCGGCTAGAAAGTAGTCAATCAGAAGGGGTGGCGCTGCGCTTATGGAAAAACGGACGTCCCGGATTGGCGGTGGCTTATGGGGCGGTGAATCCCCAAGACTTAGTGGATCGCGCCATCGCTATTAGCGCCTTGAATGAACCAGAATCCGTGGAACTCACACCGGGGGGACATCCCGAACATTATCCCGACTTAGGCAAATCCGTGGCGGTCGAAGACTTGGTTGTCATGGGCAAAGAAGCGATCGCCAAAATTCGGGATGCGAATCCAGAGGTTCTGTGTACCGCCGAATTGGAATGTGAAGCCGAAACCATCCGCTTGATCAACTCTCAAGGCTTAGATTGTCACTACACCGACACCACACTCAACTGTTTTTTCTCGGTCGAATGGGTGCGCGGCGATGACTTTTTATGCGTCTCGGATGGTCAAACCCAACGGGAACAGCTTAATTCCGATAAAGTTGTCAAAGCAATTCAGCAACGCCTCAACTGGGCGCAGAATAACGTTTATCCCCCTATCGGTCAAGTGCCAATTTTGCTCACCGCCAAAGCCGCCGATTTACTCTGGGATACTGTCCAAACTGCATTAAATGGAAAACAAGTCTGGGAAGGGGCTTCCCCCTGGAGCGATCGCTTGGGTCAAGTGGTCAGTTCCCTTAACCTAAGTCTTTCTCAACACCCAAATATCGGTCCCTATAGTTGTCCGTTTGATGACGAAGGAACACCCACCCGACCCCTATTATTAATCCGCGAAGGACAATTGCAGCAGTTTTATTGCGATCGCACCATCGGGCGATTACTGGGAGTTGGCAGTACAGGTAATGGATTTCGCCCCAGTTTAGGCAGTTATCCCACTCCGGGATTAGTCAATATCATGGTGCAACCGGGTAAAGGCTCATTAAGAGACTTACTGATGCAACTGGATGATGGATTAGTCATCGACCAAATCCTCGGTGGTGGGGCTGGCATATCTGGAGACTTTTCTGTCAATGTAGATTTAGGGTATCGCGTCTGCAACGGTACGATCATCGGTCGGGTGAAAGACACCATGGTTGCGGGTAATGTCTACACTGCCCTCAAGCAGATTATTGCCCTAGGTGAAGATGCAGAATGGAATGGTCCATGTTATACCCCATCCTTAGTCTTAGAAGGACTCTCAGTGACGGCTTCTGAGCAAACCTCTATTTTGATTTAGCTCGTTAGGAGAGAGGGGGTGATGGGGTGATGGGGAGCCGGGGAAGCTGGGGGAGCTGGGGGAGCTGGGGAAGCTGAGGAAGTTAACTCAAAACTCTACCTTACCTATTGCCTATTGCCTATTGCCTATTGCCTATTCCCTGTTCCCTTTTCCCTAACAAATGACAAATGACAAATGATCAATCCCATACGTCAATGGTTACTGCCCAAGCGACGTTTGGCGATCGCAGAAGCTTGTTTAATTGGGGTGGTTTCTGCGCTATCCGCCGTGTTACTCCAACACAGTATTGGTTGGCTCGGTTCATGGCGGGTTCATACGTCTGAACAATATCCACCCTTTTTAGTTTTACCCGCGTTCGGATTGGTATTGGGAGCGCTGTCGGGATTCTTGGTTGAGTATTTGGCTCCCGATGTTACGGGGAGTGGTATTCCGCAAATTAAAGCCGCACTTGGAGGGTATCCCATCGCTCTTGATTTGCGGGTGGCGGTGGTTAAACTCGTCAGCAGTATTTTAGCGATCGCCGGAGGACTTACCCTGGGACGCCAAGGACCTACGGTGCATATTGGTGCAGCGTTAGCGGCTCAGTTTAGCCGTTGGTTTCCCACATCCCCTAGCCATCGACGACAGATTATCGCCGCAGGTTCGGCGGCGGGTTTGGCGGCGGGGTTTAATACCCCAATTGCGGGTATTTTGTTTGTGGTTGAGGAGTTACTTCATGATTTTTCCGGGTTAACTCTGGGAACGGCGATTCTGGCTTCGTTTATCGGTGCGGTGATTTCTCGGATTTTAGGGGGGCGTAGTCTTGACCTGAATCTGGAACTGGGTGAAACCACCACCAGTTTCTCTGCTCCAGAAATTCCCTATTATTTGCTGTTAGGTCTTTTAGCGGGATTACTGGCAACCTTATTTAATCGCGGGATTCTATTTTCTCTGACCTTACAGCGCCGCTTTCATGTCTCTTTGGCGGTAAAAATGGGGCTGGCGGGATTAATTTGTGGGTGTTTAGTTTCTCTATTACCCCCAGATTTTCGCAATAATAGCGGCTTGCGAGAGTTGCTAATTACCGGGGAAGCCACTTGGCAATTCACTAGCCTCGCCTTAGTGACCTACTTTTTTCTGGCGATTGTCTCCTATGGATCGGGCGCTCCTGGGGGGTTATTTCACCCGTCACTGGTTTTGGGTTCTGCTCTCGGTTATCTAATCGGCGTCACCAAATTATCCTTTTTAGGGGTTGGAGAACCGACAACTTACGCCTTAGCCGGAATGGGCGCGTTTTTTAGTGCGGTATCTAAGGTTCCTATAACCGCGATCGTGATCATCTTCGAGATTACGGCGGATTTTAATCTAGTTTTACCCTTAATGATCACCTGTGTGGTGTCTTACCTCATTGCGGATCAACTCTCCAAAGGCTCACTTTATCAGCGTCTGTTGGAATGGAGGGGGTATATACCCTCTAATCAAAAGGCAGATAAGGATTCATTGACGGGGTTAACGGCAGAAGATTTGATGCAACGGCGGGTAGAAACTTTATCTCTGGGAATGACCCTGGATGACGCCTTACAGATGGTGTCTCGTTCGACACACCAAGGCTTCCCCGTGGTCGATGGGGGGACGCTAGTAGGGATTATTAGTCAGTCGGATCTCACACAAGCGACAAAAATGCAAGGTAATCCGCCCCGTTGTCCGTTTCCCGGAACCACACCCATCGCCGAGATTATGACATCGCAGCCAATCACGGTAAAACCAACGGCGAGTTTAGTCGATGTCCTGTATTTGCTCAACCGTTACCACCTCAGTCGTCTTCCCGTCACGGAAGGGCGGAAGTTATTAGGAATTATTACTCGCAGCGATATTATCCGAGCAGAATTGGATCAGCTTGATCGGACAACGACTCAGCCTCGATCCCAATTAGAACCCTCTTATGGGGTTTATCAAACCCGATCGCCAGAAACGGGACGAGGACGGTTATTAGTTCCCATCGCTAATCCCCAAACTGCCCCTATATTAGTCAAACTCGCCGCCGCCATCGCCCGTGATCGCGATTATGAATTGGAATGTTTACAAGTGATTCTCGTCTCCCGCAGCACGTCTCCCGCCGAAACGCCAGTAACAACCCTAAAAAGTCGTCGGTTATTACGTCAGGCGGAAAAGTGGGGACGAGATTGGAATATACCTGTTCACACTCAAATACGGGTGAGTCAGGATATTACCCAAGCGATTCTAGACACCATCAAAGAGCGACATATTAATTTAATAATGATGGGGTGGAAAGGCTCAACCTCAAACCCTGGACGCATTTTTGGCGGGGCAGTGGATGGGGTGATTCGACAAGCGCCCTGTGATGTGATGGTCGTGAAATTGGGTGAAATGATGCATCCGCCTTATATTCCTCCCTTCTTTCAGCGTTGGTTGATTCCCATCGCAGGCGGTCCCAATTCGCAACGCGCTTTGGAATTTCTGCCCGCGTTAATTCCCTTAAGTAGTAAACCACCCGATATTCGATTATGCCAAGTCTTTGATCCAGAAGATACGATTACGGATACAACAGCCATAGAAGAAGCTAGCGACTTTTTAAAGGGACAAATAGAGGGTCGGATTCGCCGGATTCCCATTCGCGCCAGTGAGGTGTCTGATGCGGTGGTTTATATCGCCAATAACCAATTATGCGATGTCGTGGTTTTAGGCGCAAGTCGGGAAGGGCTATTACAGCTCATGATTCAGGAGAATATACCGGAAGCGATCGCGCGGCGGGTTAAGAGTACTGTTATTTTAGTTCGCAGTGCGACATAAGGTACAAGGACTCACATCCCCTACGATGAACCCACTCTATTTCACAATAAATTTCACCAACTCGTTATGGTACAAATCATTCAAGCCCAAGATATAGATTTACGCTATCTCCTAGAAAACTATAGACTCCAATTGGTTGAAGACAACCAATTTTTTACCGAGTGGCAGGAAGATTTACCCGATCTATCTGATTCCGACAAACAACAATTAGACAAAGTAAAAGCGGGTTATCTCAATCTGCTTAACTATCCCCCCTTACTAGAGGATGTGGTGAGAATGGCTGTCTTAGACCCTATTCTCTTCATTTGTGATTTTTATCTGGCTCCCTTTTACGTTAAATCCGAACAATCCATTGATATTGTTGAAGAAGATGATGGCGTAATTATCAGGGGAAGAATTGATACATTAGTCTTAAAAAACCAGCTTTGGGTCATGGTTATCGAGTCGAAACGAGCCTCCTATTCCATTGAAGCCGGACTTGCCCAAATGTTAGCGTATATGCTAGGAAATCCCAATCCAGAAAAACCTAGCTATGGCATGATTACCAGTGGAGGAACGTTCATATTTGTCAAATGTGTTCAGGAAGACTATCCCCAATACGCGACATCAAACTTGTTAGCAACTCGCAACCCTGGAGATTTGTACAGCGTTCTCAAAATTTTGAAGCGCTTAAGCCAAATTGTAATTAGTAGTTAACTTTTTTTTAGTTGCCGAGTTTACTGTCAAATGACAAATCATCCCAAAGTTAACCAATCAAAAACCTGATTAATAGTTAGTTCTAATTCAATTTCCCTGAGGATAGGTAACCTCCAGTCCCTACCTTACGGACGCAAGTTTGTGTAGCAGCGACTTGAATCGCCAGGATTTCCGTTATTTTTTCCAGGGAAACTTTGTCCCCATCTCCGTTAGCGCTGAGAAGACTAAATAGAGGATGAGACAGCTAACACCTGCCAGAAAAAAAACTAAATCATTATCCATAATTGGAACCTATATCGTTAAATTAAATGAGTCCTTAATTACATAAGGGCGCAAGCATTGCGCCCCTACATTGTCCTGTGCCATTAGTAATTGAGAACTGCTATACTTGTGTAGATGTAACTTCTCGAATACCATTATTCAACGTTTCTTCTTCGATCCAGAAGACCGACTATTACTACTGCCAAAACCAGAGGAACGATTTCGGGATGAACTCGGCTTAGGTTTCGATTGGCTAGACTGTCTTAAATTGCTACTCCCGTAACCCGAACCCGTGCTTCTGCTACTCGATGAAGACGGGGAGGAACGTGTTGAGGAACCTGTCGATGTTGGTGCAGATTGAGTGGTTGTGGCTGGATTTGTTGTTCCCGGTGAAGCTTGAGGCGTTGTTGATTTATCCGTTGGCGTTGATGGGGTTGTACTGGCTGAATTCGTGGATGCGGGTGAGGTTCTCGGAGTCGTGGTTGACTTCCGCAAGACTCCCGATGTGCGTAACTGATTGTTCCGTACCGCAGGCGGTGGTGTGTCGTGGCTACTTTGATATTTTGCAACCGCTTGGTCATAACTTGAGGCATGATAACCACTATGCAGCACTTGACCCGATTGATAGGGGGGTGGAATATAATAGCGAGGAGAATAAAAATCCAGTTCAATCTCAATCTCCCCGTCACTCTCAAAGGGTTGCCAATAGGTTGATTCCTCACGCACAATTACCATTTCATTGTTCCCGGCTGGTTCGGTAACGGCGTGGATATATTCAATCTGAAACTCTGGACTCAAATGCAAAACCGCTTGGTTATTCTGCATTTGTAGATAACTTTGTTCCCCAGCGTTGAGTTCCTCTGGCGTCAGGGGTATCATTTGCGGGTTCGTGGTACTGTACACCGGGGGCGTGGAGTTCATTAAAAATAAAGTATACTGCCCATTGGCGTCATTGTAGGTCACTTGTTGGAGAGGATACTTCCCATCTGTGAGTCGAGTCTGAGACGATACAGTGTTAGTGTTTTGCTGTCCTACAGACTGAGAATAGTTGGTTGAATCCTGACAAGCCAGTGTTGTCCAACACAGCGCGACACTGAGAAGAACGGGAGTAAATTTGCGGAACCTTCGATGTGGCGTACTCATAACCGCTGCTAAAGAATTTTTCATGGCTACTATTGTAACTTGTAGTATTTAAGGACTGTTTAAACCGGACGCCTCGGTTTAACTCAACGCCAAAGGGGGGTCAGTCTCTGTCTATTACTCAGAATTAGGTCTTGGATTATAGGTGCGATCGCGAGTGTCGTTACATTTCTTAACCAACGTCACCTGTCCCTAATCCTGATAATTTCTTGACAACAAGACACCTATAGTATCCTGATTTTGGGTCAGGCGTCCAGAATAGTGAAGAGAAAACGGATGGAAGAGTAATCGCAATCCTCACATCGATCTAGCAATTTGTAGGAAAAAATGAATAAACGACTATTGAGTGTCAGCCTCCTGTTCCCTATTTTACTCCTTGAGGCAGGTCACAGGTTAGCGCATTCTGGAAGCACAGCAAATCAAGCATTCGTATTTTCCAGACTTAGCCCGAGAACGTCTCAGGTTACACTCGATAGGCAAGAGTCTCCCCCATTTTTCCTGGCTGCTAGGAAAGAAAAACCCAAAACCTGTCGGTGGGCGGGTTATTGTGACGACGAGGATAACCAGGATAATGCGACAAGTGCGATCGCGTGGCGAGATGCCGTGTCTTTCAACGACAATAGAATCAGGACGATGAGGACTTATGGGACTAGATCTACCGAGATTTTATAAAGCGTGCAATCCAAGCAAGCCCTTAACCGTAGGGGAAGTTGAAGATCAGCAGTATTATATTGATTTTTCCCCGGTGAGAGGGAATCGAATTATTCAGTCACTGCGACGCACCATTGCCTTAATTTCCCCCGATGAACCCACTTGCCAACTGTTTACGGGTCATATTGGCTGCGGGAAGTCCACCGAATTGCTGCGACTCAAAGCCGAGTTAGAAAAGCAGGGATACTATGTGGTTTACTTTGAGTCCTCCCAAGACTTGGATATGGCGGATGTCGATATTACGGATATTCTCCTCAGTGTAGCGGGTCGGGTTAGTGAAAGTTTAGAAGCGATTAAAATTAAACTGAACCCCAGTTATTTTGCCAATTTGTTCAGTGAAATTGCCGACTTTCTGCAAACGCCGATTGAACTGAATGCCGAAGCCGAACTCTCGATTGGCATTGGTAAAATTACCGCCAAAACAAAAGAAAGTCCCCGACTCCGCCGTCGCTTACGGGAATATCTAGAACCCCGTACCAGTGGTATTTTAGAATCAATTAATACCGAACTATTAGAACGGGCAACCACGGAACTGCGGCGACGGGGAAAGGCTGGACTGGTAGTGATTGTTGATAATTTGGATCGGGTGGATAATCGTCCACTTCCCTCGGAACGCTTACAACCCGAATACTTATTTATTGACCGAGGCGACCAATTACGGAAACTGAATTGTCATGTCGTTTATACCCTTCCGTTATCATTAACCTTTTCCAATGATGTGGAAATTCTAAAAAATCGGTTAGGGGGTGGATTACCGCCAACAATTTTACCCATGGTTCCTGTGCGCGAACGGGATGGGTCAGAATGTAAAGAAGGGATGGATTTGTTGCGGCAAATGGTCTTAGTGAGAGCATTTCCCCACCATACCCCAGCCCAACGATTCGCCTTACTTCCCGAAGTCTTTGATAATACTGAAACCTTAGATCGTCTCTGTCAAATCAGCGGTGGACATCTGCGAAACTTACTAGGACTCCTATTTGGCTGTTTGCGACAAATGGACCCTCCAATCTCGCGGGATTGTCTAGAAGGCGTAATTCGCGAAAGTCGGGATTACCTCACCTCATCCATTGATGATGAGGAGTGGGAGTTACTGTTTCAGGTGGTACAACAACAGACAGTGAAAGGAGATGTGGAATACACCACTCTGCTGCGTAGCATGTTCGTCTATGAATACCGCGATCGCTATGGGAATTGGTTTTCCATCAATCCAGCGCTAGAAGAGACACAGAAGTTTCAAGATTGGTTGAGAGAAAACACCTAAAATGGCTGTTGCGGTAATCCGGGTTAACAGTAATTGTAGGGGCGGGTTTAGGAATTCAATGATGATACACACCCCTAACAAAACAACGAAACCCGCCCTATCCCCACCGCCAAACCACGAAATCTATCCTAATTTTCAGGCGATCGCATCCCCATCATCCCGATCCTGTAGGGGCGAGTTTAGGAATTCAATGATGATACACACTCCCAACAAAACAACGAAACCCGCCCTATCCCCACCACCAAACCACGAAATCTATCCTAATATTCCAGGCGATCGCATCCCCATCATCCCGATCATGTAGGGGCGGGTTTAGGGATTAAATCATGATACAACACCCCCCACAAAACAACAAAACCCGCCCTTCCCCACCACCAAACCACGAAACCTATCCTAATATTCCACGCGATCGCACACCAATCCTCCCCATCCTGTAGGGGCGGGTTTAGGGATTCAATGATGATACACACCGCAAATAAAACAACAAAACCCGCCCTATCCCCACCGCCAGACAACGAAATCTATCCTAATATTCCACGCGATCGCACGCCAATCCTCCCCATCCTGTAGGGGCGGGTTTAGGAATTCAATGATGATACACACCGCAAATAAAACAACAAAACCCGCCCTATCCCCACCACCAGATAAAGAAATCCCGCCTAATATTCCACGCGATCGCACGCCAATCCTCCCGATCCTGTAGGGGCGGGTTTAGGGATTAAATCATCAGACAACACCCCCAACAAAACAACGAAACCCGCCCTATCCCCACCACCAAACCACGAAATATTCCACGCGATCGCATCTATTAATCGAATGTTTGCGGTGACGCAGGGCGGGTTTTGTATGAAGGTTATTGGTTTTCTCGTCAATTTTGTTCCTAAACCCGCCCCTACAGATTAATCGAATCTTATTGGTGACGCAGGGCGGGTTTTGTATGAAGGTTATTGGTTT
>NZ_JAVJTO010000166.1:0-4702 GCF_040220235.1 Coleofasciculus sp. B1-GNL1-01 | reverse complement strand
TTTTATACTACCCCCCTCTTGTATCCTGAACTTTTCGCCGACAACAGCACCAAATTTTCCCTCGACAGAGGGGTGAAACCATTGCCCATTGCCCATTCCCTATTCCCTCTCCCCACCACAAGACTTATTCAGCAGCCCCTAATTACAACCTACTTATGGTTACGTTAATGCTTCAAAACCTGCCACCACATCCAGGAGTTCCGCCGTAATTGAACTTTGACGCTGGCGACGATATTGGGAATTTAAATCAGAAAGTCGTTCGTCGATATTCTTTTGGGCGGATTGCATCGAGGAGAGACGACTGGCATTTTCACTAGCCAGAGATGCAGCAAATGCCTGATAAAGAGAAACAAACAGATATTGGCGGATTAATGCGGAAAATAATTGCTGCCAGTTCATGGTATAACTCGGCACCATTGATGTCGCCCATTCTCTAGCTTCTAACTGGCGCAACCATTCGGGATCGAGGGGTAAAAGCTGGAGGTGGCGCGATTCATAGGACGCCCCTGATAACGGGTGATTATAAAATAAGAGGATGTGATCGCATTGCCGTTCCTCTCGCCATTGTTCAATCGTTAGCACGATCTCTTGGACTTGAGGTGTAATATCTGATGCCGATCGCGGTACGGGAAATGCCTCAGTTACTGCATATCCAGCCGTTTCCAGGGAGGGAATCACTCGCGCCCCAACGCCTGCGATCGCTAACTGATCCGGTGACACATCTTGCTGATTCAGGTGTTTGATTGCATGATGGGCAATTTGCTGATTAAACTGACCGCATAACCCTTGATCTGACCCAAAAATAATCGCAATCATACTCTGTGACGGCGATTGGGCTTCACTCAGATTCAGGAGCGATCGCGGTATCGTGAAGGATTCGGCAAAATGACGCTGTTTGAGGAGAATCTGTAATCCCATTTCTACAGTGCGATTGTACTCAACCAGAGACTCTACGGCTTTTTCATACTGGCGAATACTCACAGCCGCCAACGCTTTCATCGTCTTCACCACCGATTGTAAATCTTGGGCGCTGTTAATTTGGGTTTTGAGTTCCTCAATGGTTGCCATTTCAGAGTTTAGAGTTAGGATTCAAATGCTTATCCAGTCGTCTTTAGAGGACTTTAGCGGTTAGCTATCAGAGAAGTCATCCGTCATAAGTCATAACTTATCAGAACTTACGCCAAATCCAGGTTAGCTACCCCCGTTATAATTTAGTCCGCGCAGGCGGACTTTGGTTGTGTAGCTGCGATTTCAATCGCCTCCTCTTTGTTTGTGTAGCCTGCAACTCCTAATGTAAAGTTTTGTATCAATCTGGAATAGTCCCTGCTTAATCCTCGTTTCTAGTAATAACCGAGAGACAACCCGGTTAATCACGAAGTACATCGCGGCGGAAATCAATTGATCAGTCAAGCATTACTGACAAAGCCATTTGAATTTCTCAGCAGCGGTACTCAATTCTGATGTTCTATTAAAGGAGTTTCAAGCAAATGGCTGTATCCACAGTTGTTTCTACGTTCGAGCTTTTGGTTAAACCCCTGGTGCAGCAAAATGCTGACATTTTAGGGGCGGGTCGGACTATTATTCAGGGTTACTTTTTGACAATTTCTAACATCAATCGCAATACCCCTGTCCGACTGCGAGTCAATTTCACCGCTCAATCTCCCAATCTAAACAGTCAACCGCTACTGGCATTTTTTGATGTCGCGGGTTTCAACAATCAATTAAATCCCATCAGTCAAACCCCAACCACTCAAACCTATTTGATATCCATTCCTCCACGCGATACCGGGTTATTTCTCTTACAACCCGATGTCACCGACCGAAATGTTGTTGCTGCCGCCAATACTGAAATACGTGGATTTGTTACCCTTTCCTTAGCCAATCTCTTTGGTTCTAACTCCTTTGACTTGTTGCTGACGCCTCAGCAACGGGGAACATTCTTGCCTAACGACTTCCCCGAAAGAAGGGCAGACTTTGACCAACTTGCTTATGCGCTGCCCACTGCTACAGGCGGTTCTCAAGTTACGCTAACTCAGTTTCAATTCCCAATTTTTCCGATACGGCAACTCCCCTCTGAAATCCTTGAGCTTGACCCTGGCTTAGCCGAAATTATCCGAGAAAATCCTGATCGGCTTAATCCTAACCTCCCGAATTTAGGCAATGGAGTAATTTCCGAAACAACCGATAACTTGCAACAGGTTTTAAGCACGATGGTGGAACGGATCGACGAGTTAGAAACCCAGATGACAAGAAGTTAAGCTATCACAGCCTAACCCTTAATTCGGTCGGTGTCAACCTAACTCTTGAACCAAAAGATAGTAGAGATGTAGCAAGCTAGCTAAGTCTCTACTATCACACTCAAACATTCTTTCGGGAGCATGTCAATTTTGCACAAAGCGTTCCTGTAGGTTGGGTAGAGCGACAGCGAAACCCAACAGGCTAACGATGGTGTTGGGTTACTCTACCCTTCGGGAATGCCAAAGGCGAACGAGAAGGCTTCGCCTACGTTCCTCAACCCAACCTACAAAGGTGACATGTTCCCAATTCTTTCTCCCTCTCAAGCGTCGATTTAGCCACAGCGGTTAGCCATAGAGACGTGGCTGTTTTCTTTATCGTTATCCCAAAGCAACATTAATTAATGATGAACGAGATATTTAAGTTTCAGCCCCTTTCCTTTAGCTGGGTAGCGATTCACCCCAATCCAAAAGGTGTTATTCAATTTATCGGTGGTGCTTTCTTTGGCAGTTTTCCCACAGTTTTTAATCGCTATTTGTTAAAAGCGTTATTTAACGAAGGTTATACCATCATTGCTCTCCCCTTTCGGTTTACGTTTCGCCATTGGTCTGTTTCAATTAGTTTGTTACAAGAACAGAAGGTTCTGTCCCAGGAAATTTCCCAAATTGCCAAGAGACTCAACTACCCAACTGAGGTTTATCAAAATCTGGACAACTATTTTTGGATAGGTCACAGTTTGGGATGCAAGTACATCGCCCTTTTAGAGCTTTTAAGTGGCGACAGATGGCAAGATATTTTAAAGCGGTGCAATTCAAACGCAGACGGTCAGATTCGCCAAATTGAACAGAGTTTTATGGATAGTCCTGACTTACAACGGTCGATCAAAAATCAACCCTCTTTACTACTCGCCCCTGACATTAGTGATACGCAAAGTGCCATTCCTCGACCTTTAGCGTTCATTGCCCGTTTCCTTGATTCAATAAACCTAGGTGTAATTCCCACCAGGAAACAAACTCTATGTTATATCAGCGAAAGCCCACTGTTTAACTTGACAGGCATTATTTCGTTTGATAGGGATACAATTGCTGGAAGTGAGCAGGACAAATTTAAAGATGAGGAACAAAGAAGAAATAGTGATGTGCTGTGGCTGATCAATTATTTGAAGCAGGGCAAGTTTCCCTTACTGCATCAAGAACTATCAGGTAAGCATTTAGCACCGCTGGGGATTCAAGTTGGGAATTATGTTCTTGAAATAAATCCACTAACTAAATTTATTCAAAGGATTCAAAATAGACCGCTGGAAAAAGTAGTTATCCAATTTTTGGATAAACTCAGTATGCGGGTATGAAAACTGCATCAAGTTTCACCAATACGTAACTAAATCTACCCCGACTCAGGTTTATAGACTTTTCCTGAAAAGTTAGGTTTAAGCATAAGCATAAGGGCGGGTTTTGTTTTTCCCTTATCGGAGACAAGGAGTTTTAGTGGCTAAACCCGCCCCTACAACTGACTGATTACGTCTTGTAGTCATTAACAAGGTGACAGGCTTCCTTCGGATATCCGTACTCAATGTCGTATTATTCCTACAAGTTGTCGAAGTAACACGCTAAAACTGGGGGTAAACCACACCGGAAACTTACGGATAAATTTGCCAAGATTAAATTGGGAGTCGAACAAACTTTGTAGCAGAAGTATCGAAACCCGGTTAATCAAAGCGATGAGGAATAACTATGTCTGAATCTACTAAAGAACGCATCACCACTGATTTTCAGAAAGCTAAATCTCTAGAAAGGCAACGGGCAGAACGAATTCAAGAAATTGTTCAAGAGGCGTTCTCGAAAACCTTGGCTGAAGTGAAAGACGGAACGGGTGAAATTCGCGGGATTGTGCAAGAGAATTTCTCGGAGATTTTAGCCAAGGTAGATAAACTAGAGAACGCAAACGGGGAAGCTACGCCAAAAACGCCTGGGCTTCGTTCTAAATCTATGGTTATCGCCGTCTCCAAAGCGCTTAAAAGTCGCCTGTTTCCCTATTTGCGCCAAGCCTATACGGATTTGCGGCATCAATATGCTACGATGAATAGCCACGAGGTCAATCGTGATAGCAAGGGGACTGAAATTGAGCGCAGTCGCTATCAGCGTTTGAAGCAGCGCTTCGAGAATTTTGCCGCCTGGTATAACCAATTAAAAGCACAATCTCAAACGGTAGAACCTACTGTTGTAGAATACAAGCAAGCTGAGGTTGAGAATAAGATGGGAGAAGCTGGTGCAACCGTTGCTAAAAGGGAACAACAGGTTAAGCAACAGTTCAAGCAATGGCTGCAAAGTTAGTAGTAATAAGTAGTCGGACAAAAGAAAACGGTACTGTGTTAAGTTTTGCAAATTGCCCTCAAACCCTTACTGTTCCCTGTTCCCTGTTCCCTGTTCCCTAATCTCAACCGTTCACTTTAATTGTGTCCACCTACTTA
>NZ_JAVJTO010000165.1:0-22432 GCF_040220235.1 Coleofasciculus sp. B1-GNL1-01 | reverse complement strand
CATCATGTATAAACCCCTACAAAAGAAAAATTCCTCCTGGACTCCAACAACGGCACAGAAAAAGAGCAAGAGTCCGTCTAAATTAGGGCATTTTTCGATTCAACCCAAGCCAAATCAAAAATCGTCTCAGTCGCCGGAAATAGGGGAGTATTCCAGAGAGTCGGCGGATAGACTAGCCGCGAATGTGATGCGAAGTCTGGAAGCCAAGGGGTCTCAGGAGACAGAAACGCCAACAGTGCAGCCTCAGTCAGAATCAAGGATTTCAGTTGCTGATGTCGTCGGACAGAGAATGTCCACCCTGACTCCACACACCCTGACTCTACTCCAGAGAAAGTTAACAGTCGGGCAGCCAGGAGATAAGTACGAACAGGAAGCCGACACAGTAGCGGCAAAAGTCGTCGAACAGATTAATTCTCCCACGTCCCAGCAATCCGTACAAGGAAAAGTAGAGCCTGTCGTTGAGCCAACAGTGAGGCGTGATGGTGGTGTTGGTGGAGGTACGGTTGATGCTTCCGTTGAGCAAAGTATTCAGCAAGCCAAAGGTGGCGGACAGGGGCTTTCCGAGGACGTTAGAGAGCCAATGGAACAGGCGTTTGGGGCTGATTTTAGTGGCGTGAGGGTGCATAACAATAGCAATGCTGATCAGCTTAATCGCTCCTTAAATGCCCGGGCGTTTACGACAGGTCCGGATATCTTTTTTAAGCAGGGAGAATATAATCCAGGAAGTCGGGATGGGCAAGAGTTATTGGCACATGAATTAACTCATGTAGTTCAGCAGGGAGTTGGTCAAAAACAAACTTTGCAAAGAACTCTAGGGGATGGACATGACTTAACCTCTCCTCGTTTCTCCAAATTGCTGGATTTGGAGGAAGCATACGATGACGAAACCCTGATTAAGAAAGGCTCCTCTGGTCGAGGTGTGCAAGCTATCCAGCAAGCTTTATACGACATCGGCATCCCCCTGCCAAAATTTGGAGCAGACGGGGAATTTGGCGCAGAAACTGATGCCGCAGTTCGTCAATTTCAAAAAGGCAAAGGTCTTGTACCCGATGGACTGGTTGGTCCGAAAACAATGGCTGCTCTTGATGCTCGTTTCCCACCTGTGACTCTTCCGGCTAAGGCTAAATTAAGAGCTACGTGGAATTGGTCTTGCGTAAAGGATATTCTCTGTCCTTGGAGTCCTCACACGGTTGATGTACTGAGTTCCTATACTGTCAAATCCTTTGATAGTATCTTCTGGGATGACGAGAAGTGGGATGGTAAATCTTGGGTTGTAGATCCATTTCCTGGTGGAGGATACCAAAGCACATCTGACAGGGAAATTGGTCTTCTCAATGATGAAACCTGCGAGGCAGTTGCGGAAACTCTTTACCACGAGGTACTCCATGCTAAGCAACCTAGTACCCACTCTACTACTCAAGAGGTAGAAGGCTATGCTTATCGAATTGGGGAGGAATTTTCTATCGGAATGGGTCTCTCTGGGTTTCCTGAACTTCGCTCCAGTGATGCTCAAGGGCGGGAGTATGCTGATCAAGCTAAGGTAGACGAATTTGTAGCGGCTGAGTACCCTTCAGTTGCAGGAGGAGGAGAGGAAATCATCGGACGATTAGGTTCTGGTCCTGATGTGGAGGTTCTTCGCCCAGATGGTAGTGTTTATGTTCGACCTGCAAAGATTGGCGAAAAGGTTCCTGGTCCAATCCGGACAGTTAACGAAGTGACACATGATACTTCTAAATGGACATGTTAATCCACTTTCTCAGCTACTTTCTCAATGTCGTTAACCCGAATCCTCCTATGTCTCCTACTCTCACTGGACAAACGGTTACCATCACTTATGAGTCAAACCTAGCTATAGGTCATGGTCACTTTGAACTGAATAACCCCGACGATTCTCCCCTTTCAGCTTCTGTGAAACATCTTTGGTTAAAGGTAGGAGATGAGCGTCAGTTAGTACAGCCAGTTACTGTCTGGGATCGAGAGGAACAAGTCAGTTTAGACCCCCAGTCTTTCCAAGTTAGCGCCAATGATTCTTTGGAATTTTATATGACTTTTCCCAAAATAACAGATCAACCTGCCTTTGGAGAGTCTGTGGGGGTCGTATTACAGTTGCAGGCAGGTGAGGTTTGCCTAGAAGCGACGTCTCCTATAAAGTTGGTAAGGCGATGGAGACGGTAAATTAAAACGTCAAATCGGAGAAAAGGTATAAGGTGAAGGGGAAGCCGTGCGATCGCGCTTGGGAATTTGTCCTGGAAAGCCCCATTTAACGAGACAGTAGATAGCAAAATTAGCTGTGTTAAAATGACAATCTAATAACGTGTAGGCGATGGCTGTTTTGGTTAGTGCGATCGCGGATACAGAAACGCCAACAGTACAGCCTCAGTCAGAATCAAGGATTTCAGTTGCTGATGTCGTCAGACAGAGAATGCCTACCCTGACTCCACACACCCTGAGTCCACTCCAGAGAAAGTTAACAGTCGGGCAACCAGGAGATAAGTACGAACAGGAAGCCGACACAGTAGCGGCAAAAGTCGTCGAACAGATTAATTCTCCCACGTCCCAGCAATCCGTACAAGGAAAAGTAGAACCAGTAGCTCAGCCAACAGTGATGCGTGATGGCGGAGTTGGTGGAGGTGCGGTTGATGCTTCTGTTGAGCAAAGTATTCAACAAGCCAAAGGTAGCGGACAGGGGCTTTCCGAGGACGTTAGAGAGCCAATGGAACAGGCGTTTGGGGCTGATTTTAGTGGCGTGAGGGTGCATAACAATAGCAATGCTGATCAGCTTAATCGCTCCTTAAATGCCCGGGCGTTTACGACGGGTCCGGATATCTTTTTTAAACAGGGAGAATATAATCCAGGGAGTCGGGATGGGCAAGAGTTGTTGGCGCATGAGTTGACTCATGTAGTGCAGCAGACCACTGCTTCAAAGCCAATAGCACGGATGAAAACTGAGGTAATCCAACGAGTTGCTGTGGCTGCACCTGCTGTTGTTTTTGGTCCTGTGGGTTTGACAATTGTTGGATTTGGGATTGTTGTTTGGTACTTGAACAACGGCGGTTGGGAAGAAATTGGCAGGATTAGTAATGTTATTACTAGAGGTATTGATGGTACTCTGGAAGACCTTGAAAATATACTTAATAGAGCGGGTGATACGGCTAGAGAGGGGCTAAGGGAAATTGAAGATTATATTCGAGAACATATTTTCCCAATGGCTGCTCGGGGAAATCAAGCGGATACAGGCATATTGGCAGAAGCTAACGAACTCATAAGTAGCGGTAGAGCTGGAGATATTTGTGAAGCACTGGCTATCTTGATGGCGGCAGCTAAAGCTGCTGGAGATACCAACAAAATCAACAGAATCAAAGCAACCCAAAAAGCAAAAAGATGTAGGCACAGTCGCCATAGTCGCGATAGTTAGAGTTAAGGAGTTATTTTCATGCAAGATACTAGGATTAATAAGTTAATAGAAAAGTGTGCTTCTGGCGAACCTAAAGAGCAAGCTTTTGCACTTCAGGAATTAGTCAAAATGAAAGCTGATTCGGCTGTCCCCGTGATATTAGAATTACTGCATTCTTCTGATGAGGGAATTCGCTTCTGTGCAGCAGAAGCTCTTGGTGATTTGGGAGAAAACGAAATTGAATCTGTTGGCTGTGCACTTATAAACTTACTAGTCGATCCAAAAGAGCTGGTTAGATCGGGGGCAACAGATTCCTTGGGAATACTTGCTTATAAACCAGCAAGAGATTCAATCGAGTCCTTGTTACTTAACGATTCGGCTCCCCTGGTTCGGGCGTCAGCAGCAGAAACGCTTGGAGATCTAGGAGATCCTGATGCTCTAGATACTTTAAAATCAGCAATGCAAGATCCTGATGAAGCAGTTCGGTCATATACGGCTAACTCCCTCGGACTTGTAGGTAAACCCGATCTATTACCACAGCTTCAAACTTACATTGAATCAGAAGATTCCCTAGAAGTTAAAGCTGAACTATTAGCAGCTAAATACAGGCTTGGTGACACGGAAGCCATGAAATCGCTATTGACTTTTTTTGAAAATGCGGATGAAGATTTAGCTACCGTTATGCTCAATATATTAGGTGATTTGATAGATCGCAAAATACCATTAACAATTACTTCTGATGCATCCGAAATTTGTCAAGTATTGAATTTACTTGAAAAGCGTTTCCCACTATTAGCTCATCATAGTCAGAGCATTATAGCAAAATTAGCCGTGTTAAAATCACAATCTAATCAAGTGTAGGCGATCGCTTTTTTGAGTGCGATCGCGGATCTTGTCGGCTGCGTTAACGAAGTAACGCACCCATCCAACTTGATGACAGTGCGTTATGGCAAGATTTATGCTTTATGCGCTACGTTGTTTCTCGCAGTTCGCTGGTGTGTACTGATAGTGTTCTGGATAGGCGATGAGGAGATAGAATGATAGAGTTTCCTCCAGGATTAAGCTGGATTCAATAAATCATCAGGTAACTGAGGCGGCATCATGTATAAACCCCTACAAAAGAACAATTCCTCCTGGACTCCAATGGTGCGCCTGGGGATAAGTATGAGGTGGAAGCTGATACCGTAGCGCGTCAGGTGATGTTAATGCCTGCACCTGTCAACAATCAGCCAATTCAACGGGAAGGGATAGCCGAGGAAAAGGTTGAGAAAGTGCAAGCTAAACCAATCGCTGCTTCTATTACTCCCCTAGTGCAACGGGAGATGGCATTAGAGGATGAGAAGCAAGAAAAGGTTCAAGCTAAGGCAACCTCAGATGGCGGCTTTGAGACGAGCAGTAATGTAGAGACTCAGTTGAATGCCTCTAAGGGCGGTGGTAGTCCTTTATCGCATGAGGTGCGAAGCTTCATGGAGCCGCGCTTTGGTGCAGATTTCAGCTCAGTAAGGGTGCATACGGGTGGTGAAGCCGTGCAGATGAGTCGGGAGTTGGGCGCTCAGGCGTTTACTCATGAGCGGGATATTTTCTTTGGGGCTGGGAAGTCTCCTGGTAATAATGAGTGGACTGCCAACGAGTTGACTCATGTGGTACAGCAAGGAAGAGAACAGATTGCACTAAATATTAAAGAGATCGCTCAATCCAAACAATTTACTAATGAAAAAGAAATAAATCCACAAGTAGAGCTAAGTAACAACAAAGGAGGAGGAACTGAAAAAGAATGTGCAGACATTTTACGAAGAATACGCAATCTTATACAAGAAGTCAGAAAACGGATAGGAGAACTAGCAGAAAATCTACATAACTTACCTGAGACTCACCCAGATGATGATAAAAAACCTAGACTCAGTAAGAGAGGTCATCGGCGGCTGATTAATGAAGCAAAAGAAAGTTTAGCTGCACAAAAAGCAAAATATGTGGCAAAGTGCGGTCAACTCCCTGAAGATGTTCGAGAATCAGACGATCCAAATGTTAATTGGTTTAGACTACCTGACTGGGCAGTTAGAGCAGGAGTGATTATAGTTGCTGGGGCTATAGTCATAGGAGCGGCTGTCACCCTTCCATCCTGGGGTTTGGCAGCACTAATTACACTAGCTAGCCTATTAGGACTACAGTTAATCGATCGGCGACCTATTCATTAAATAGAGCTGAGCATAAATATCTATGAAGACCCCCAATATAACGAGAATAAGTTATGATTGAACAATTCAAAAAAACTATCTATCAAGCCCTCATTTGCGGTGATACTAAGCTACTTAGGGAATGTTTTTATAAACTCAAAGGTTTAATGTTGGAGGAAAAAAATTTTAGTCCAGAAGATATAGATTTTTTCATCAATTTACTAGAGCAACCGAAATTTATAGGTCTAGGAGGAGGATGGTATTTTGCAATGCTCTTTCAAATTCCTAGAGAGAGTTTGTCCTTTGCCCAACGAGATCGAATTAACTCTGCAATGTTAATCGCTTACGATTCTATTGAAAAAATTTCTCCAGAACTATTTTCAGAAGCTATTGAACAAGCTATTAATTCAGGAGAAGAAATGCAGATGAAAGAATGTGCAAAAGCCATATCATCTGCCGTTTCAGGACTCAGCTATTTTCCAGATAAGTACTTAAACTTGATTCTTGGTTTTCTCAAACAAAATCGTTTCTTGACCTCAAAAGGAGCATGGCATTTACTCTATATTTTAGAAATAGAAAATTGGGAATTCCTCTCTGAAGATCAGAAAAATCGGCTCCTGCCGTTGCTAGAAAGTTCCTACAGTTCATTTACGGATTGGATGGCATGGTTTGTAATATCGGAAATGCTAGGGGAATACTTTGCCAACGAGCAAGCATTTCAAGTATTATGCCGACTGAAGAATATCGAAGCGGCGGAACCGCGTTCGTTGATACCTCATGGATTAGAGCATATTGTCAAGGATTCTCATGACCAACAACTAGCACAAAAGGCATATGCGGAGCTTTTACAGATGAAGTACGACCCTTCTGAACAAGTCCGCGATGAGGTTAATGCATCTTTGCAAAGGATAGCTAATCGAGGTATCGAAATTAGAATTGAGGACATATACTGACTGGCTACCAGCCTTATCCTTGCCAACCCTAACCTGGGCAAGACCTTTTCTGCCGCTCATGAGATTACCGGATGCACTGCTGGAACACCCAGAGGTTTGGAAATCAATTTATACTCAGGCAGCGAGCGAGCATGAAACCCGTCTGAGGTTGAGAGATTGGGCAGTAGGAATGGATGGCGGATATGGCGAACTCATGCGGCAGGTTGTCACCAAGGCGTTTCAACAGTTAGCTGAACAGATGGGACGGGAGGTAGCAGTTGATTTAGCTGCGATCGCGCCTGAAAGTGTGTCCGAGAAACGTGATGGATTGGAATGGTAGGGGCGCACAGACGTGCGCCCTTTGAATCAAACCGATATGTTTCGTTACGTTGTTTCTCGCATTTCGCTGGTGCGGACTGATAAAGTTTTCGTCTGGTTACCCCGCACCACTTTGACTTGGAGAACTTGATTCACACCACTATTCTCAACTAAACGTTGTAACTGTTCTGCACTCGTCACCGATTGTCCATTAATGGCTGTGACAACATCCCCACGACGCATACCTCCTGCTGCTGCTGGAGAATCAGGTACAACTTGCACGACTAAAACCCCATTCACTTCCGGTACCATAAACGAGGAATTGGGATCGCGATTATTTTCTTGCGCCAGTTGCGGGGTTAGGGTAGTCATGCGAATACCGATGAATGGGTGGACAACTTTTTCACCCCGCATCAGCTTGGCGGTAATTTCTTTAGCTTTATTAATGGGAATGGCAAACCCAATCCCCATCGCATCTGGACGAATCGCGGTATTGATACCAATCACTTGTCCCTGTTGGTTTAACAGTGGACCCCCAGAGTTACCAGGGTTAATGGCGGCGTCGGTTTGAATGAAATCAAGTCGTTTTTCGGGAATCCCAGCTTCTGCACTCGATCGCTGGAGAGTACTGATAATCCCTAGCGTCACGGTATTATCTAACCCCAAGGGATTGCCCACCGCGATCGCCCAATCCCCAACTTGTACATTAGTCGAGTCTCCCAGTGAGACAACAGGCAAATCGTTGCCATCAATTTTGACCACCGCTAAATCTGTGATTTCATCGACACCTTGCACATTCCCTTCAAACTGGCGTCCGTCTTTGAGAATCACCGTTACCTTATCTGCCCGATCCACCACATGGGCATTGGTGACAACTACACCAGTGGGATCAATAATAAACCCAGATCCTTGACCCCGCAGACGCCGTTCTTGGGGCATTTGGGGAAACGCATCCTCCCCGAAAAACCGCCGGAAGAAGGGATCATCAAGAAATGGATCGAGGCGGCGTGTTACTGTACGTTCCGTGTCAATTCGTACCACAGCCGGTCCCACTTGATTCACCGCCGCCGTGACAAAACTGCCGCCGATATCGGTAATGGGTGGGCGTTGGGCGAGAACTATTGGGGATTCGGGTTCATTTGTCAAGATCGGTTCAGCGTGAGAGGGTGAGACATTATAAAACCCAACCGTCAACAGAACACCTGTCGCGATCGCGATCAGATAAGCGCTGATTTGGCGTAATCGAGGAAACAACGTTGTCAATCGCATAGCCTTATTCTTAAGTTCAGTTGTATGTATCTATGATCATCTATCCAAATTATTGTCACAAGCACTTAACATTGGCTGGTTGATCCAGGACGTTCTTTGAGCCAAGAGTGTTTCAGCGATGGGCGGTTCCCCTTCCTTAGAAAACCTGGCTCCCAAACATCTCAACTCTGGATTAGGATGAACAGTAAGAACCAATCCATCAACGTTGCCAATCCCGAACTGGAGCTAAGCCATTGATTAATGAAACCTATACTCGGTCAGACTCAGACCAACATTCGCTAAATCAATCCTTCCACACCAGTCATGGTGAGCATGATCATGATCATGCTGGATCTACCCATGCCCATGTTCACGATGAAGAGTCTCTGCGGCGAATTGTCAATCGGCTTTCTCGAATTGAGGGACATATCCGAGGGATTAAGACGATGGTACAGGAAAGTCGCCCTTGTCCCGATGTGTTGGTGCAAGTTGCTGCCGTGCGAGGCGCATTAAATCGAGTTGCCCGGATTATTCTAGATGAGCATTTAAGTGAATGTATCGGTCGGGCGGCTGAGGAAGGTAACATGGAGGCGGAAATTGAACAATTGAAGACGGCGTTAGATCGATTTTTGCCGTAGTTCTCTTGGGGAGGGAGAGGTGAAGTTTTGAGTTTGTGTAGGGGCGAGTTTCACGACTATCGTTTCTGACCTCACCCCGATGGAATTAAACCCGCCCGTGTGCAGGGGGACAGGGAGAAAATCTGGACGGGTGGATACATTGAGATCTCCATTATGATCCCGATTTTGAGCATAATATAGAACTATCTGGCTATAAATTCCTGCTGAATATTGTTCTCAGCACAAGGTTTAAATCTAGAGTGCGATCGCCTTATGGCTAATTTTTACTGGAAACGTCCCTATACCGCCCTTGCCGCGTTATTGGTGGGGGTAACTGGCTGTTCATGGAATTCTCCTCCTGATACGGCTAAAAATCAGCATTCCCCATCCCAAGCGGACTCCCCGGCTGAATCCATTCTCGCGGTGGAAAATTCTCCATCCTGTCCGCCCCAAGTTGATCCCTTTACCAAAGCGATTGACAAAGCGATGGGGGCGGCGAATCTGGCTCAATCTGCCCAATCGCCCCAAGATTGGGATTTGGTTGTCTTAGGCTGGATTCAAGCGATTGAAGCGATGCAGTCGGTGCCACCGGATAGTCCGAAACGAGCCTTTGCTCAGAAAAAGGTGGCAGAATATCTAAACAACTTAGATGTTGCCCAACAAAAAGCCACGACAAAAACCTCTCCTCTACCCTTTGCCAGCTTTAATAACCCCATCTTTGAAGAACAACTCCTGCTGTATCTGTCTTATGTCGCCGCCGTTGGTCCTCCAGATGTCCTGATTGTAGGTAGTTCACGGGCATTAGTTGGTGTTGATCCGCAACAACTGCAACAAGTGCTGGCGCGTTACGGTAAAGGGGGGTTAAAAATTTTCAACTTTGGCGTGAATGGGGCGACGGCTCAAGTGGTTGATTTTCAACTGCGGCAACTTTTAACGCCAGAACAACTCCCGCGCCTGGTGATTTGGGCAGATGGCGTGCGGGCGTTTAATAGTGGGCGAACGGATAAAACCTATAATAGTTTGGCAACATCGGCGGGCTATCAACAGGTAATGGCAGGGAATCGCCCCAACCTACCGGAATCGACGACCAAAACCCCAAATACTTGTGAAGAGATTCCGGCATCCATTACCCAGAGTCCCGACTCAGAAAAATCCACACAACCGCGAAATACTATACCTGCTAATGACACGGCTGAACGCTGGCGATTAACCCGCGTTTCCTTTGAAACCAGTAGCAATCCTGTCACCACTCCAGAGACGCGGTTGCTCTTAACTCAGTTAGGGGGAAGCCAACCGCAACGACTAGCACTGGCACGTAATACTACAGGGTACAGTGCGATCGCGATGGATGCCAATGGCTTTTTGCCGATGGATAGTAAATTTGACCCAAAAACGTACTATCAGCAAAATCCGCGTGTGGCGGGGCGTTATGATGCCGATTATCAACCCTTTAGCTTTGCCGGTCCGCAGACGGTGGCGTTGAATTCGATTCAGGCGTTTTTAGCACAGCAGCAGATTCCTTTGGTGATTGTGAATTTGCCTGTAAGTGATGATTATTTAGATTCGGTGCGTTTAACTCGTGAACGGCAATTCCGCAAGCGAATGCAGCAGAAGGCGGCTCGGAATGAGTTTGTTTTTGTTGATTTAGGAGAACAATGGAAAAATCAGAATCAGTATTTTGCTGATCCGAGTCATCTTAATCGGTATGGCGCAGCGGCTGTGGCGAGTCTCTTAGCCGATAAGTCTGAGATTCCTTGGTCTCAACGTTGAGAGGGGATGAGGGTAGGAAAAGGTTAGCGAAAGCACATATAGCAACCGCCATAGCGGTTAGGACACATCATTTATGTAGGGCTTGCTGCATAAGTGTGTAAGGTAGACTAGATAGGGGTTTCAAGCCATTTTCCGACCCAACAAGTGCAAGGTTTTTACACTATAACCGTCTTGCATCCTGGAATTTTTGCCGACCTCAGCGCTGAATTCTCCCTCGACAGAGGGTTGAAACCATTGCCCATTGCCTATTCCCTATTGCCTCTCCCCACCACAAGACTTATTCAGCAGACCCTATGTAGAGACACGCCATGGCGCGTCTCTACAATGGTGCTTATTCCGCCGATGTATCTTGTTCCAGCCAACTCGACAAATCTTCCAGGCTATTAAAGCTTAAAATTGTCTGGACTAAACGTTCTAAATCTTTTCCAGACAAACCTTCGATTTTCCGGCTAATGTTTTTAGGAATTTCGCCAAAACGCTGCTGGAGAAAAGCTATTACTACTCCGAGCTTTCCTTGTAGAATTCCTTCATCTTTAGCTTGAATGATTCGCCCTGTTTCATCTTGTAACATTATTGCTCGCCGCTCCAATTCCTCCAATTCGGCTACGGTGAGATTGGCTTGATTCGCGATATTTAGCGCTTTTTCTATTGCAGATACTTCCGCTAATGGTGCTGGAATGCTTTCCCAGGTTGCTGCTTCTTTAATAAAGTAAATCCACTTATCCGTCAAACTATTTAACTCAGACAAGGTTTTATTGAATTTTGGTAATTCTATGAAAATGAGTTGTAATTCTACAGCTTTATACTTAAATGACTCTTCCTCTTCCTTGAAAATAAACTTTGTCACAACTTTAGGGGTTTCTTGAAACATGATAAAACCAGCAATATTTATAGCAATTACTGGATTTAACAGCCAGTAACCTTCGCCAACGCCTAACTGATTGGCGTAAGTCTTAGCGAGGTTGTAAGCGACCTGTTTATCAAAAGCTTTTGTGCTGGATACTTGCATTTCAATAATAACAGTCGAGCCGTCATACAAAATGGCTCTCACGTCCAAATAGCTCTCCTTTAACTCTCGAACTTTACCAGGATTGTATGGGTTGAGAATGGTTAAAGAACGAATAACGTTTTTGTTACTATAAATAATGGCATTGAGAAAACTAATCAGTATTTCTTGGCTTTGGTCAGAACCAAATATTTTTTTAAACGCATAATCAACTTTAGGACTGATAAATTTCATGGTTTTTTCTCATCGATAAGAAGTAGGATAAAATTAAATTTAACAATATAGGGATATGGGAAATAAAAACGGGAGCCTGTCGCTTTTTGTATTTGTGTAGGGGCGATCCGCTGGCACAAATCAACAACTTTATCCCCTCAATTTGCTCGGATCGCCCTTTATTTAATCCCCTGTGTTAGTAGAGACGTTGCATGCAACGTCTCTACTTTTCCTCTTGAGGAGGCATTTTTCCTAATTAAATGATTTGAATCATATCCGTATATTCGGTCAACAATTCATCATAAGTTAGGCTATCGTCTTGACTCTGAGGACTCCAAAGCAGTTCCACGGTCATCAAATACTCAGGACGCACTGACGCGACTTTCTTTAATGCCTGATTCAGGGTTTCGGCTGAACGAATATCGCCAAACAACGGGTGATCATCTGCCGTTCCCACTAACAGCGTCACGACAATATAAGCCGCTGGGTCTTCTTGAGCATCAGGCATTACCGGAACCTTTTGCCGAACTCTTCCGCCAACATTGCTCAGGGTTTCGGCACTAAATTTGCTGCGTTCTTCTACCGAAAGTTGGGTAAATAGTGTTTTTGCTTCCTCGATATTAACGCTTTGCGAACGGCTTGAAACATGACTCCAGGTATCTGAATGACGTAGCAAAACTAACGCCGATTCTTGCAGCAGTTCGAGTAAGCCTTCGGGAGTCGTTGTATCGACAGTTAAGGCGAGTTCCGATAACTCTGATTGCAAGTTTGGGGTGTGAGCAAATAAGGCGACCTGTAATTTACTCACTGTGACAATATCATTGTCTAGTTCATTGGTGGCGGCTTTTCGGCGTTTGAGGAGAGACAAAATTAATCTGATTAGTAGATAAACAACTAGGAAAATCCCGACACCAAAAAATAGTAAAGCGATCAAGACGGGTAACGGGTTCGCTGATTTCGTGGAGTTCACCGCTTGAGTTGGATTCGTGGCTGGCGCGGTAGCTGGCGGTGGAGTTGTACTATTCGTTGATCCCGGATTGGTAAGGGTTTGATTGGGTTGTGGAGGCGGTGCTGAATCGGTTGTCGCTGAATCCGGAAGGGTTTGATTTTGGGGAGGCGGTGCTGAAGTTGTCCCTGGATAGGATGTTGATGGATAATCCTGGAAATCGTTATCGTCATTTTCGATTTCAATTTCCAGTTCCATGGAACTATGTCCATGTCCAGAAGACGGGTGAGAGGTACGCCTGGGATGGGTTGACGAGTGACTTGGTTGATGCGGCTTGGTTTGAGTCGGAGTTGGAGATGTGGGTTTCTCTAATGTCCCGCCACTAGCTCGTCCCCCAGTTGTTCCCCTATTGGTAGGATTAGATTGAGATGGAGATGTTCTCGACGACGATGGAGGGGAAGATGAACGGCTAGGGGAAGATGAACGGCTAGGAGAAGATGAACGGCTGCTACTGCTGGACCCCGAACGTGAGGATGAACCGCGACTAAAGGAACCGCCACCGCTGCGTCCCCCACTACTTCTAGCATAGGCGTCATGACCCCTATCAATCGAGGCGCTGATGCGATCGCGCGATACCTCTAGGTCTACACTGTTAATTAGGCTTAAACAAAGAGCGGTAGCCAATAACGTCTTAAAGTTCATCCGTTGTAGCCGATTCATGAAGTTCTCCCGATGCTACTCCCTTAGCTACAATTGTAGCTTTTTAAATTTACTTCCCTTCGTGACGCCACATACCGCAAAAACTAAGGTTTAGTTAAGTTATCGGTAGATACCAAAGTCTTATCGGTAAAACCCGCCCCGACAACGTTGCTACCAGACGTAGGTTAACCGGAAACTTTATCAAAACTTGACAATTCAGGGGTAGGCATTAGCACCTAAATCGGACATAAATTAAATAAGGGATAAAATCCTAAGTAGGTTGGTGGAAATAAACTCAACCTTATGAAGTTATGTTAAAAAGTCTCAAACCCTTACATAAGGACGGACGAATGACGAATGACGTAGCTTGCTTCTCAAGGGAAGCGAGTTCCCTACCGTTAACTTTAATTGTCCCCACCTACTTAACTCAGCAAACTCCTATTCTTTCCCAGTGTATTCATGAACCCCCCACCCCCAGAAACCATTCCCTTTGTTGATCTGACGCTGCAACACCAGCCGATTCAAGCGGACATTGAACAAGCGATTCAGACGGTTATCCAGCGCGGCGATTTCGTTTTAGGTCAAGCCTTAGCCGAGTTGGAAGCAGCATTTGCGGCGGCGTCTGGTGCAGAGTATGGTGTCGGTGTCGCTTCCGGGACGGATGCGATCGCGCTAGGATTACAAGCAAATGGGATTGGTGCAGGTGATGAAGTGATTGTTCCTGCCAATACGTTTATTGCCACCCTCATTGGTGTGCTTGAGGCAAAGGCGACGCCCGTCTTAACCGATTGTGACCCCAACACCGCCCTGATTGACCTGAATGCAGCACAAAGGGCAATCACTCCCAAAACCAAGGCGATTATACCCGTTCACCTCTATGGTCAGATGGTATCACCGCCGCAATCACTCAACTTTGCCCATAGCCATAACCTGTTACTCTTTGAAGACGCCGCCCAAGCCCATTTAGCCCAACGGGACGGGTATCGGGCGGGTTCGGTGGGTGAAGCCGCTGGTTTTAGCTTTTATCCGAGTAAGAATTTAGGCGCGTTTGGCGATGGCGGAATCGCCCTGACGAGTGATCCCGATGTCTATCAGACCTTGCGATCGCTGCGGAATTATGGCGCACCCCGTAAATATTATCACTCAGAACTGGGCAAAAATAGTCGCTTAGATTCCATCCAAGCAGCGATTCTTAACGCCAAGTTACCCCACTTACACCAATGGAATCAGTCTCGCAACGCCGCCGCCCAGTATTATGACCAATTATTAGCACCGCTAGCCGATAAAGGGATTATCCCCATCCAAAACCAAAGCGGTACGGGTCATGTGTATCATCTGTACGTCATCCGGATTACCGCCGCCTGTTCCCTGACTCGTGAAATGGTGCAAGAGAAACTCAATACCGCTGGGATTCAAACGGGTATCCATTATCCCCTCCCTTGCCATTTACAACCCGCTTATCACTATTTGGGCTATCAAGCGGGTGATTTTCCCCATGCCGAGACCCTGTGCCAGGAAATTTTATCATTGCCTATGTATCCTGGAATAAGTAACGCTCAAATTGAGCGGGTGGTTGATTGCCTCAATAGCCTGTTGTAACCGCATCCGGCGGCTGTAATTTCGGGGTACAATTATGCAACTTGGACAAAAGATTCCTACTGCTATTAACCGTCACCTGTGGGATGGTGCGATCGCAGCTTTACTGATTATCCTCTATGCGCCTTTACTCATCCACTGGTATGATGGCTGGCTGAATAAAAGTATTAGTATTGAGCATGAATACTTTAGCCACGGTTTAATTGGTTTGCCTTTTGCCGCCTACATCGCTTGGACTCATCGCCAGCAGTGGCAAGCCATACCAGATAAATCAAATTATATTGGGTTAGGATTACTGGCAGTTGGTGGTGTTTTTTATCTGTCGGGTCAATCGGAACTGGTTAATATTTCCTTTCCCACGGTTTTAGCGGGACTTTGTTTGTGGTTTAAAGGGATTCCGGGCTTACGCTTACAAAGCTTTCCCCTACTGTTGGTGATTTTGGCAACACCCACTGCCTTTCCTTACTTAATCGAACCCTACGCCTTGCCCCTACAACGCTTTATTGCCGGAGTTGCCGGATTTATTTTGATTCAATTTGGCATTGATGTTAATGTTGTCGGCATTAACTTATTTGTCGGCGGACGAATTGTGGAAGTTGCCCCTCACTGCGCTGGATTAAAGATGCTGTTTACCAGTTTATATGTGAGTTTAATGCTGTTGTACTGGAGTGGGGCGTGGATATCCCGACAGAAGACCACATTGTTGCTCATTGGTGCGGTGTTGGTTAGTGTAATTGGTAATATTATCCGCAATACCCTACTCACATTCTTCCATGGTACTGGGATGGATGGGGCATTCCATTGGCTGCATGAAAGTTGGGGTGGAGATCTATATTCGGCGGGAATGTTGGGTATTCTGGTGCTTTTACTGAAAGTCATTGAACGTTCTGTTGATGCCGAACCTCAAACCCCTGATTCTGTATCTGAGGGAGGTTAAAAAACGTTTGTATTTAGTCAGGGTGGGTTTTGTACAAACGTTACCATCAATAGCCAAGCCTAAAATCCCTAAACCCGCCCCTACACAAACTTAAAGACGCGCCATGACACGTCTGGAACACTCAAAACTCTTCCGCCCATGAAGGCAAATCAGATGAAATCCTCAAGACTGCGCCAGGTGATTAAACGCTTGCGATTCAACCGCGCGATCGTGTTACTGTTGTTGTTAGTCATTGTCGCGATCGGGGCAGTACCCAGTTATTTGACAGGCAACTGGTCGTGGATTGAGCCACCGAGATTTGCCAATTTCAGTAGCATCAAAGTGGTGCAAATTGAGGGGTTAGAGATTCCGGGCTGGGAAACCCTAGAGCAACGAACCGTAACCTTAGGGGGACATAAATGGTCGTATCAGGAAATTAAGGGAGACTTGGATAAACCTGTATTGTTATTATTACGTCCTCCTAATGGTCCGATTGATCAACCCCAGGTTGAATGGATGGATATTAATGGTGTCTTTCAATGGAAGAAGGATTCCCATCAACGCTTAAACTTTACCGTTGAAACGCAATCCCAGCAGGCGCAAGTTAATGCCCGTCTCTTTCGCGCTTGGACTCAACAACAAACCTTTGCCGTTGTTCAGTGGTACGCTTGGGCGACAGGGGGTCATCCCGCCACCCGTCAATGGTTTTGGGTTGACCAAATTGCCCAGTTAAAGCGTCAGCGAGTACCATGGATAGCGGTTTCTATCCAGATTCCCATGGAACCGTTAGGGGATTTGGCAGAGGTCAAACCTATCGCTGAATCTCTCAGTCAAACTGTGCAAAAAACGTTGATGACAGAACCGTTGGCGGGAGAGGATTAAGGGGCGCAGAGGGAGCAGAGGGAGCTGGGGAAGCAGGGGGAGTTATCGGTGGGGAGGGCGGGTTTTGTTGTTCCATTATTGGTGGATATTTGAATTGAGTCCCTAAACCCGCCCCTACAATTGTGGCTAAACCCGTCCTGATAATTGAGTGATGTGGAGGGAATAATTTTGAGTCAACAACCCACGCTTCATCCTTAACGGATAGAAGCGGGGCGTGTGAAAAGCGCCCTTGTTGATTAGCCTCAGCTAGAAATAGCTACGTTATCTCAGAATATATAGGCACTTCAGAATGCTTCACCAGTTCTGTGACACTGCGGTTTTACATTAAACATCTGTGATGGGTAACACAAGTGTGTAGAACGTACAAAACCTGAGATAACTTTGGCGAAGTGAACCACTCGCAAGAGACGAACTTGATCTAGTTCAAACCAATGCAAAAAGTACTCGTAGTCAACAAACATGGTAGACCTTTGATGCCGACAACACCTCGTAAAGCGAGAAAGTTGTTAGAAAGTGGCAGAGCCAAAATTTATGCTCGTAGACCTTTTACAATTCAACTTCTTTATGGATGTCGAGGTTATACTCAACCTGTAACTTTAGGCATTGATTCGGGTTATCAAACAGTTGGGTATAGTGCTGTAACTGAAAAAGAAGAGTTAATCGGAGGTGAATTAAAACTTTTAGAAGGAATGTCTGAGCGAATAACAGAACGTCGAAAATACCGTAGGACAAGACGTAATCGTTTACGGCATCGTCAACCTAGATTTGATAATCGGGAGCGTCAAGAAGAATGGCTGGCTCCAAGCATTCAACATAAATTTGATAGTCAGATCAAGCTAGTTGAGCGGATAAAAGCAAGACTTCCTGTGACTAGAGTTGTTGTTGAGACAACCAAGTTTGACATCCAGAAAATCAAAACCCCTCAGATTCAAGGCGAACAGTACCAACAAGGAGAACAGTATGGATGGAAAAATCTTTCTTCTTATGTTCGCCATCGTGATGGTTACAAGTGCCAAAACCCAGACTGCAAAAACAAGTCAGAACAAAAGATTTTGCAAGTTCATCATTTAGGCTTTTGGAAATTACCACCTGATCGAAGCAACAAACCATCTAATCTGATTACACTTTGCTCGAAGTGTCATACACCTGCAAATCATAAAAAAGGCAAGTCTCTGTTTGGATGGGAACCAAAACTCAAGTCATTTAAAGCTGAAACATTCATGACGATAGTGTACAAGAAGTTAGTTGAAACTTTAAATGTTCAAGAAACTTATGGCTACATTACTGAAGCGGATAGAGAAGCTTTGGAGTTGCCAAAAACGCATCAAAACGATGCTTTTGTTATCGCAGGTGGGACAAATCAGATACGATGCCAAGTACTTAACTTAGAGCAAACAAGGAGGAATAGACGCTCTCTTGAGCAGTTCTATGATGCCAAATATATTGATGTAAGAACCGGAAAAAAAGTTGCAGGTTCAGCCTTGTTTTCTGGTAGACGGACTCGAAATAAAAACTTAAACAGTGAGAACCTTAGAATTTATCGAGGGCAAAAAACAAGCAAGGGGCGACGTTCAATCAGAAAGTCTCGATATCCATACCAACAAAACGATTTAGTGATATTCGACGGGGAAGTGTATCGCGTTAGAGGTATGCAAAATTTAGGTGCCATCGTGGCTTTGTATGCAGATAAAAACTTAACGGCTGATGTCAAAAAAGTTCAACCTTATTTATGGAGGAAGGGAGTCTGTGAACAACTTACATCCTGACTCGCATTCATCTACGCTTGATGCTACGCATACAAGACGTAGGATTCTGCGAGATTTTGCTAAAGTTAATTGGTATGCTGTCGGCACATTAATCGCAATTGGCTGGTTAGGGCAAATTAATTCAATCGCTTGGGCAACGTCTCAGAGAATAGTAGAACCTTCAGCATCAACTCCCCAAAGAGAACATGCCCAAATTCCCACCTTGCCACCTCCACAAGACATTAATAGTCCGACAGAGGGCGTAAATATTAATGTTCCTGATCCCTTTGCCCCACCGCCCCCCCTGGGTTACCCAGAAGAATCGCCGCAAAGAGTCCCGGATACTCAATTTAATGAATATGTTCTCGGTATTGGTGATTCCATTGCGGTTACGGTAGAACGTTTTCCTGACCTTAATTTTTCCGGCACAATTGATTTACAAGGGAATATATTAGTTCCCTTAGTCGGTAAAATTAACGTCCTCGGACTTACTCCCGACCAAGTTGAAGCGAAACTAGCCGCCGCGTATAGTGAATTTGTAGTTGACCCTGATGTAACGGTGGTTCTAGCCGGATTGCGTCCCGCTACAATAACCATTGCCGGTGAAGTGACTCGACCGGGTTATTATTCCCTAGCGCCCGGTTCCCAGCTTACGGCGGCTCTACAAGCGGCTGGCGGAACCACGAATCTGGCTGACTTGCGTACTGTCATCGTGCGTCGGCGTTCTCCTGTGGATAATTCGATTATTGAACAACAGATTGATTTATTTACACCGTTGCAAAATGCGACAGCCTTACCGGATGTGCGTCTCCGGGATGGGGATTCTGTTGTCGTATTGGAATTGGAAACGGGTACAACTATGGATTATGACCGCAGTCTCGCCTCTCGCTCGACGCTAGCGACACCGCAAATTAGGCTGCGAGTCTTGAGTTATCCCACTGGTCGAATTGGCAACCTGGATTTGCCCAATGGCAGTAATTTTATTGATGCATTGACCTCGCTAGCGCCAAGTTTGGAGGATGCGGATTTAGGTGAGATTGCTTTAATGCGGTTTGATCCAGAACGGGGTAAAGTTGTGACCCAGGAGATTGATGGGAAGGCTGTCCTCATGGGTGATTTGGCGCAAAATGTCCCTTTGCAGAATGAAGATGTTATTGTGGTTGGTCGTAGCCTTATCGCTAAAATCAACTATGCTTTGCGTTTAGTGACTCGACCCTTTAGTGATTTTCTGGGATTTCGCAACTTTTTTGAGAATGTCGGGGATGTGTTTGGCTCAGGGGATAATAACTAGGGCTTGCTGAATCAGCATTGTGATGAGTGTTCCAGACGTGCCATGGCACGTCTGGGAGCAGGGAAGAGATGCAATTTGTTATCCGGACAAGACGTTGCTCGTTGAATGGCTGCGTGATCGCATCCCTTCCACTATCCTCTTACAGAGGTGCTGAGCTAGAATACAAGCACAGACCTTTTGACATAAGTTCTCTTAGTTTAGTATACCTCCATTCAGTGCATCCTCTCCTAGACTCCGCCTGCACGACTCGTTCAGTTAAATTGCTATGACTATCCCCTTAATTAAACGTTATTTAATCGCTCTTGATCGCTATAAATTTATTGGTATCGGTATTTTTGCTTTAATTACTGGCGGATCGGGCGTTGTGGCGATTATGCCATCTCCCCCCAGTGCTGTGTCTTACGAAGCTGTTGGAATTTTGTCGGTTACGCCTCCGGTGCAAACCTTTTCGGAAACTGGAACGCAAATTAAACAGCAGGGGTTGCAACTGACAGAAGAGAATCTGTTAGAGGAGAATGTAACTAAAGCTACCTCTATAGCTGTGGGCGCTGATCCTAAAGAAATCAAGGATAATGTGAAATTGAGATTCGACCCGCCGCAAGGAGACAAAGAAGCCGCGCCTCCATCAATAATCGGAGTGTTTTACAACGATGATGATCCGGAGCAAGCCGCCAAAACTGTAGAAGTGCTGATGCAAAAAATGATCGAGCAAAGTCGTTTGATTAATACTGGACGACTACAAGCGATGATTGACTTAATTGAAACACGCTCAGCCGAGGCAGAAGAAGAACTAAAACAGGCACAAGAAGAACTGGAAACCTTTAACCGGATTGAGGGTGCAGCCTTAGCCCTAGCTGAAGATAACAGCTTGCTGGCACAAATTAGTGCCAACCAACAACAGCAACGCCAAATTCAACAGACTCTCGAAGGAATTGAGAGTCAGATGGCTAGTTTGCAGAGGCGGTTGGGGTTGACGGCTGACCAAGCCTATACGAACTCTGCTCTCAGCGCTGATCCCACCATCGCTGGCTTGCGTCAACAACTACAACAAATTGAAACTCAGGAAGAACTGCTCAAGAGTCAAGGGTATAAAGACCAACACCCGAATGTGCAGGAGTTACAGCGACAGCAACGTACCTATGAAGCAATGCTGGCACGACGAGCCGCTGAGGTGATTCAGGGGAACGGCAGAGGTGAAGCGTTAACCCCGCCGCAAATCCGAGCCGATAGCAGCCTTGACCCCGCCCGGAAACAGTTGGCTGACACGTTGGTGTCATTATCAACCCAACGCGATACCCTGCAAGATCAACTGGAAACGACCAAAAGAATTGGACAGGAACTGCTTCAAGACTATCAACAGATTCCCACTAGGCAGCTTGAGCAGGTGCGCTTGCAGCAGCAGTTTCAGCTCAAACAAAACTTCTACAACACACTACAGTCTAAACTCATCGATGCCAAAGCCGCCGAAGCGGAAACCGTGAGCTATCTAAGCGTTAGTCAGCCTCCCGGCGTCCAGAAGAAAGGCGGGAAAGAATCAACTAATCCGATTGTCATCCTCGCTGGGGGAACCTTTGTCGGCTTAGTCGCGGCGGCTGGTGTGATTCTCATCCTAGCTATCTTGGATAGCAAACTCTACGCCGCGAAAGAAATCCAGCAATTGCTGGCACAACATGATGTCCCTGTCTTGGCAGAATTGCCTGTGGTGATGAGCATTGACCCAGATTTGGGACAAACGGGTATTTTACTCAAGTCAAGTTCACCTTATTTAGAGGTGTACGAACGGTTCCGCAGTAAGCTTTGTAGTGGGGAAAATAAATCCTTGAAAGTGGTGTTAATCGCCAGCACGGTTAACGGAGAGGGTAAAAGCACCACCGCTTATAATTTAGCGATCGCGTCAGCTCATGCGGGTAAGCGTACCCTATTAATTGAAGCCGATTTGCGCTCATCCTCTCAAGCCCATTTCCACCACGTCACCCCTGAACCGGAAGCGAAGACCCAACCCTTACCGTACTACGGGTCTAAGAGTGCTTGCATTCAATTAGCCCCAAATATTGAGAATCTCTATATCGTACCCAGTCCCGGACCCCAAAAACAAGCCGCCGCTATCCTAGAATCGCGAGAATTTCAACAGCTTATCAGCGATGCTCGCAATCGCTTTGACTTTGTAGTTATTGATAGTCCAGCGCTCTCCCTGTCCAATGATACCCTGTTGCTTGAACCCCTAGCCGATGGAATGGTACTCGTCACCCGACCGGGTTACAGCGACAAATCAATCCTGAATCTGGCAGCTCAAGAATTAACGGAAGCCGAGCCATCACCGCTATTAGGGGCGATTATCAACGGTGCGGATACCTCGATTCCAGTCAGCGCCACTGAGGTTGAGGAAGATATTGAACTGGAGTATGAAGACGAAGACGAAGACACCTTTGAAGATGAAGAATTAGAAGAAGAACAAGAGGAGCCAATTCCCACAGGTGCTACAAGGTCTTGATGTCATTCGTCATTTGTCTTATGTCATTTGTTGATTAGGAAGTTCACCTTGATGAAGTCTGATTGACATCCTTATTGACAGATGAAGACCACCGGATGAGGTATGGGATTAGCGAAGCGTTGCGCAGGGGGTATGGGGGAGGCGCTCGTCCCCCATTGGGGGGTCTGGGGGGCTAGTCCCCCAGAAACAACTGC
>NZ_JAVJTO010000164.1:0-96967 GCF_040220235.1 Coleofasciculus sp. B1-GNL1-01 | reverse complement strand
TGGTTAAAGATAAAACGACTGGAGTTGGGCGCTAATAGCCTTAGCGACGTAATAGAACGGATGGCGCGACATTAAAACTTACCCAAAAAGTCAAAATATGGGTAGCTTTGGGCAAGTATTTGGTTACAGTTGCTTACCCTAACCCGCAACTGAGGCGATCGCTCGCTTATCTTCAACTATCCTCCTCAGTCTCAAGGAACTCACCCACATACAACCGGATAAATTCTGCTGCTGCACTCGGATTAATGCTTTTGAGTGCCTGTGCAATCTGCACCACGGTTTCAGCAGTGGGATCTCTTTTCTCGTGATACCACTTGAAAATCATCGAACGATCAACTCCCAAAGTTACGGCTAGTTTGTTTTGACTGATGCCGTATGTGTCTAATGTTTGCCTGAGAGCTTGTCCCGCTTTTCCCATGCCTCTAATCGTGTCAGAGGATGCTGAGCAAGTAAATGTTGTCTTATGCGACCACGGCTTGCTAGGCTAAATGTAGTCTTAGTAGACCACATTGAATCAATCAGGTGAACTCAAATGCAAGCGTACTTTGTGCCAAATGAGAATCAATTACCCTCTGCTGAGGTTTCTATTCAGGCTTCTACTGATCCGGTTTCTCAGAAAGAATTTATTAAGGTGATGGTGATTGGTTCCCGTAAAGGGATCAACAGCATTATCAAAACGCTGCATCGCTTACGGTTTGCGGAGGTGAGGGAATGGAGTCCACCGATTCCTTATGGTGCTTCGGGAGAAATGATGAGTCTGTTGCGGCGACAAATCATGGTGGATTGAATCGTCGGTGTGATTCCCTGGTGCGATCGCTTGGCTTCACAGGCTTTGGGGAGGGTAGGCGGAAGACGCGATCGCTTGGCGATTTCAGGTCATTTGTCTTGTTTTGATCAAGGGCGGGTTTTGTGCAGAGATTATCAATAGATACCAAAATTAAATGGCTCGCGCCCGCCCCTACACAAAACTTTCCCTTATTTTCCTAACGTTGCAACCCGTTTCCTCTACCTTGGACTAATGGATTCTCAACCGCTTCTCTGTACTGCTCAACCTCTTCTGTGTACGCAATTGGCAGAACACACTCCACATTTTCATGAGGGCGGGGAATAATCACCCACGATTCTAAGGTTGCACCATAGGTTTTTTCAACGGCTGCAATTCCAGCATCCATGGCGGTTTTTACCTCGGAAACATCGCCACGAATATTCAGATTAAAACGAGCGCTACCAACGCGGATATAGCCGACTATGGTCACTCGACCCGCTTTAACCATAGCATCTGCGGCGGCTAATATACCGGGAAAACCCTTGGTTTCAATTGACCCAACTGCTACTATTGACATTGCCAATCTCCTCAATCAATGAATTAATGAACTCAAAAACTTATTCTACGAATTATGGGTATTTTTTCAGAAACATACTCTTTGTCTTTAGCTTTTAATCGCGAACCAGACAGAGAGTCACTGAAACATTTGCCCTTCCCTTACTCAGTTAAAATGAGCGAAACTGTTCAACTTGACTGGTATATTCAATCGGTAGAACGGTGTCAACATTTTCGTGGGGATTAGGAATGATGTAGTAACCGGTTATCTCAGCGCCGTGTGTTTTCTCCACCGCTTCTAGTCCCGCATCTACAGCCACCTTAACTTCAGATATTTTGCCTCGAACACTAACCATAAAGCGACCACTTTCATTGCGATCAAACTTCACCAGGGTAACCGCGCCAGCTTTGACCATGGCGTCTGCTGCGGCAAGTACCCCAGGAAACCCTAACGTTTCAATCGTCCCAACGGCTGCGGGCATGATTGCTCTGTTACCTCCACCTCAAAAGATTCTATCAAACTATATTGTACGGGGCTTTATCACCCATTGAGGTGAAATTATAGATTATTTTTTAGATGGGATAAAACTTAATCAATTGATACGTCTTAATGGGTCTCATCTCCGGACGACGACTTGGCGTTGACAGGTAACGTCACTGTCACCATTGTCCCTTTGCCCACCTCACTCGCGATCGCAATCTCCCCTTGATGCAAATCTACACAATTTTTAACAATAGACAATCCCATCCCCGTCCCGGCAATTGTGCTGACATTGCTGGCGCGGAAAAAGGGGGAAAATAATCGCGGTTGCTCCGATTCGGGAATACCAATCCCTTGATCTTGAACCTGGATGATCAGGGTGTCGTCCTCGCGGCGTAGGGACAAGGAAACCGTAGTACCTTTGGCAGAATACTTAATCGCATTGCTGAGGAGATTGGTGACAATATGTCGCAGCATCTGCTTATCCCACTCCGCTTCACCAGACGAGAGTTGAGGATGATAGGTCAACGTATAGCGATCGCCAACCATCAGTCGCTGTTCATCTACCAATTGCAGACAAAAGTCTTTCACATCCAACGGTTCGGGATTAAACTGAAGTTCACCAGCTTGGGCTTTATTAAACGTGAGAACCTCTTCCACAAGCTGAGCCATCTGCTTGACGCCCATTTGAATCCGGTCTAAATAGGTTTGTTGTTTCTCTTGTGATAACTGAGTACTGTAGCGTTTCAGCAATTCCGTTGAGGTTAAAATTACCGCCAAGGGTGTGCGATATTCGTGGGAAATCATCGCCACAATCCGAGATTTCAGTTCGCTCAATTCCTGTTCAGCGATTAAAGCTTTACGAATTTCTGCCTCAGCTTTTTGGCGTTCGGCAACTTCTGTGGCTAGTTTAACCCGTTCCAGTTCTAAGGCTTGGGCTTGACGACGTTCGCTGATATCGCAAATGACTAAAACAGCACCCTTGATGTCATCATCATTAGGGCGCATTAAGGAAACGTGATCGACGATGGGCGTCTTGGTTCCATCTCTAGCAATCAACAGGCGATTATGTCCTTGATTCGGCACAGGTTCACCCCGCAGCAGCAGTATCACCGGGTTTTCCACAACTGTATTCGTGGCTTCATCGAAAATTTGTACCACTTCAGTAACGGGTTTGTCCATCGCCTCAGTAGACGACCAACCCGTTATGGTTTGGGCGATAGGATTCATATAGGTAATGCCGCCTGTTGCATCCGTTGCGACTACAGCATCATGGGTTGAGTCGAGAATTGTGGAGAGAAATTCCTCGCGTTCAATTAACTGCTGTTGGGTTTGATGCTTATAAAGGGCAATTTCGATGGTAATCCCTAAATCCCGTTGATTAAAAGGCTTGACAATATAGCCAAAGGGTTCTGTAACTTTCGCACGCGCCAAGGTAGCCGCCTCTGAGTGAGCCGTCAGATAGATGACAGGTATTTTAAATTGGTTGCGAATCTGCTCGGCGGTTTCAATTCCATCCATGTCTCGGTGTTTGAGAACAATATCCATCAACACCAGATCTGGACAAGTTTCCGCTACTTTAGCGAGGGCGGCTGTACCTGAATTGGCGATATCCACCACATCGTAACCCAGTCGTTTGAGTTGACCAGCAATGGCTTGAGCGGTAATAATTTCATCTTCGACAATTAGAATCTTTGCCCTTGCCACGCCACTAATCCTCGATGTACTACAGTCCCAACTCAATGGTAATCCCAAAGATGGGGGAGATGGGGGAGATGAGGACAGTCATGGTAGAAACGTACCATGGTGTATCTGTGTGTAGGGGCGGGTTTAGGGACTAATATTGATGGTTTTCCTTAGCTTGGCTGCAAAACCCGCCCTGACCAAATGACAAATGACGTAGCTTGCTTCTCGCGATAGCGAGTATGACGAATGACAAATGACCAATGACCAATGACGAATGACCAATGACCAATGACAAATGAGATAATCCCCCGCCTGTCACTCGGGGGAGAATCAAGAGAGGACACCAAGTTTGATAACAGATGCTATGAAACTGTTGATGTATCAGTTACCGCCTCAACATTTTGGGCAGTCTTGCCATTGGTATGATTGGTATGACCATTGCCATTGCGAGGCTGAATCACACCATATCCGCCGTGATTGCGTTCATAGAGAACGTTAATCTCGTTAGTTTTCGCATTCCGGAACATATAGAAGTCATGATCGACCAGTTGAAGCTGTTCCATGGCTTCTTCAATCGTCATCGGCGGCATGGCGAAATATTTCATCCGCACGACTTCTGTGGGCAGTTCGGGAGTGCGATCGCCAATTAAATCCTCAACCACAGGTGCTTCATGAATAACAGCCCCTGTTTTCGGTTGCGTATGAGTTTTCTTTTGCTGTTTTTCTTTGTACTTACGCAGTTGGCGCTGAATCTTATCGGCAACCAGATCGATACTGGCATACAAGTCTTCACTACTCTCCTGGGCACGAATTACGGTTTTATTGGCATAAATGGTAACTTCGGCAGTTTGCTTCGTGTTGATCCGAGGATTACGGGCAACAGAGAGATGCACGTCCACCTCAGTCGTCATATTTTGAAAGTGATTGACCGCTTTTTCTATTTTTTGATTAACATATTCTCGAATTGAATCAGTGATTTCAATGTTCTTGCCCTGGATCACAAGCTTCATACTGACTACTCCGTCCTGTACTATTGTGTCGTAATAGAGCAGAGCTAGGGCTGGTCTTAGTTGCTCTTGGAGGATACTCCTATTGTAGGACTGACTGTGGTGACTTCCGGATGTAAGCAGCAATACTTTACAAAACTGTAACTTTCCACTCAGGGAATAAGGTACAAACAGCAGACAAGGCAAATAGGGGAGTGACATCCAAACTCCCCCTGTACCTGTACCTGAACGGATGTTCTAACCCAAAATACAACCTGTCCGAGGCGGTAAGTCTATCGCCAAATGGTTTTGATTCCAGGTGAAGCTGGCGTCACCGTACACGATTTGATGGCGTGGTGATACCTCTGGCGGCACTTCCACCTGAACTTGGGCGGTTGTGGTTCCGGCATTAACGGCAATAATTAACTCATCTGCCTCCAGTTTGCGGGCAAAGATATACGTCATTCCCTCAGCGAACAGCACTTGATAGCTACCTGTACGCAGTGCGGGGCGATTATGACGCAGGGCAATAAGCTGACGATGACAATCGAATATCTCTTGATTCCATTGAGATTCTAGAGGAAAACCCCGGCGGGAGTCGGGATCTAATGCGCCAGGTAACCCAACTTCATCCCCATAATAGATACTGGGGGCACCGAGAAAGGTCAACAGTAGTAGTGTAGCCAGCTTCACGCTTTCGATCGCTTCGGCGGATGGATGTTTCTTCCCTCCTTCAGCAATAGATAGCAGTCGGGCTGTATCATGACTGGCTAGCAGGTTGAGTTGGGTAAGTTGAATTTCCCAGGGGTATAACTGCAACAGATGCTCAATTTTAGCCGCATAACCGGGCGCATCTAGGGGCGGATAGGGTTCGTAAGAGGGTTGTTCGACGTATTCCCGAATCACGCGATCGCCAGCAGCAAAGGCAATGGTGGGTCCGGTGAACAGGTAGTTCATTACCCCGTCAAATTGCGTCCCATCTAGCCACTGACGCGAGTCCATCCAAACTTCGCCGACAATATAAGCCTCCGGGTTGATGGCTTTGACGCGATCGCGAAATTCTTGCCAAAATCCTGGCGTTTCAATCTCATACGCTACATCTAAGCGCCAGCCATCGATGCCGAGTTTAATCCAATGTTCGGCAACCTGCATAATATATTCCCGCACGTCGGGATTATCGTGGTTAAATTCGGGTAACGCCCGATTTCCTTCCCAACCGACATAGTTAGCGGGTTTGTCGCCATCGTAGGCTGATAGGGGCCAGCGTTCCACCTTGAACCAATCTAACCAGGGGGAATAAGGACCATTTTCGAGAATGTCATTGAAGAAGAAGAAGCCGCGACTGGCATGGTTAAATACACCATCCAGGACGACTTTCATCTCCCGCCGATGACATTCTTCCAACAGTTTCATGAATGTACCATTCCCCCCTAATAGAGGGTCAATCTGATAATAATCGTGAGTATGGTAACGGTGGTTACTGGCGGATTGAAAAATGGGGGTAAAGTAAACGGCATTAATGCCTAAATCTTGCAAATAATCGAGTTTTTCCATTACGCCCCAAAGATCTCCACCCTTATAGCCTTGTAACGTGGGCAAGGCATCCCAAGGTTCTAGGGGAAGGGTTTTCGCTACTTGCGAATGGGGTGGATTGCCTTTGGCAAAGCGATCGGGAAATATTTGATAGAAGACGGCGTGTTTCACCCAATCTGGGGTCTGAATTTCCATTGATAATGGTCTAGCTCTTCTCTACTAGAGTACAAGTCGGGTTCGTTTAATACGATTTAGGTTAGGAAGCTAATATTTTACCCGAAAATTGTCTCTCAGCCAAAGGAAAAGTTATGTAACGAATTTCAATGATGTCTCAATTGTGCCAATGGTGAAACCACTCAAGGACTATTGTGCAGCACTGGATGATGGAATTTTGTCATGAAACAGGCAACAGGAAACACCTAATGTAGATATTATCTAAATGTCATCTGTCCTAAGTCGTATATTTATCGAATTTGGCGATTCATCCCCGACCCTACTAAAAAGTTGGTTGGGGATGAATCGAATGGTTTAAGCTGCCATCATAATTTCCTTAGCCGTGCTAATTTCTTCGGACGTAGTTTTACACCATCCTTCAATATTGAGTTCTTGCAACACATCTTTTCCGGCTGGAGTCGCATTCATCTCTAAGAGAACACGCTCTAATTCACTCCTATGCTCCATAGCATTGGGACTAATATAGATACTATGAAAGATGACGTTTTCCTCCGATTCAGCAAAAGCATTAACCATCGCTTTGGTATTGGGTGAGAGTTCCTGGTAGGTGTCTTTATAGACAATGCCGAAAGGGGCTTCGTTTTTGGACACACTATTGATCACTCCTAACCAAGAGGATTTATCCAACAGTTGTGCAGGTGCAATTCCTTTTTCTTTGAGGCTATGTAACGCCACCTTACTCGGTAGCATACTTTTGACAGTGGCAAGAGTTTTCCCGTCCAGCAAATCTAAGGTTGGATTGGCGATATCCTGATTGGCAATATACACCACTTCATCATAAAGATTGAGCGGACGAACCACTGCAGAAAAGCCTTGTTCCCGCAGATGGATACTATCAGCCGGGTTAGCGTAGACGATATCAGCTTGATCGAGATGTTGATGAAAATCCTCGAAATCCAGGGAAACCTCTATATGTACATGTACGTTGACATCAAGCTGATTATTCAAATACTGGATGAAGCGAAACCATCGATCTGGTTTTTTGGCTGTATCATGGGGACAAATCATCAGGGTTAACTTGTTCATGGAGGGCTCTATTGTTTGCGTGCATTGGCAGAAGACGATTGTTGTCTTCCTCTGATTCCTTTTTTCATGGAAATTCAAGCCAATCAGGATTGATGATTATTGCTTTTATTCATAAAAATGCCTAAGAATTATAGAGGGAAATATATTAACGAATGCAAGGGGGTTTTAAGGATGTATTCCGTAAATATTTTTATGTAACCAAAGCATAATAACTGTTTAGGCGGACATGATATTACCAAATATCCAACCTACTTGCGTTGACAGGCTCTAGAACCTTAATCGCTATTCTCATTTCTAACACTACCGTTTGGCATGATGGTATGGCAAAAGGTTACCTCAGTTAGATTGGCATTTGTTAGGTTAGCATTACTCAAATTTGCATGACTTAAATCGCTATAAGAAAGGTCAGCCTCTTCTAAATTGGCATTACAGAAGTTAGCATGAGTCAAATCTGCACCATTGAGGTTGACACGGGTTAAATTGGCGTGACTGAAGTTAGCTTGGGTTAATTCCTCATCACTCAAATCAATACCACTTAAATTGGCATGACTAAAGTTAACGTCACTGAGTCCTCCGATAACGCTGATTCGGAAATTCTTGTGGAAATGACTTACATAATAACTTAGATCAAAACCGCTCAAATCAGCACCCGACTCAATCAAGATCGCTCCCATTTGAGTCAGGTCAAAGTTAGCCGGAGCGCTTAAACAAGGTCCGTAGAGAGTTCGTGTTAGTTTTGCCCCGCTCAGGTTAACTCCACTCCAGCCGCAAACACCCGTTAGATTGGCATCCGTTAGGTTAGCATTGCTCAAGTTAACTCCACTCAGATTAACACTAAGAGATAAGCAAGCGTGAGTTAGAGAAGTGTGGCTGAGGTTAGACCCCAACAAACTAACTTCCTCAAAATGAATGTTACTTAAGTCAGCACCACTGAAATCACAGTTTTCCCAGGATGATTGAAGTGCGGACATACGACTCAAATTTGCCCCAGTTAGGTGACAGTTTTTGCTCAAAGTGTGGTCTAAGCAAACATTACTTAAGTCAGCATAACTGAAATTTACATTATCTAAGTCAGCTCCCCCCATGAAATTGGTATGGCTTAAGTTCGCATAGGTGAGATTAACAGTATTAAAGTTAGCTCCCCCCAAATTAGCACGGTTTAAATTGGCATAACTGAGATTGACATGATCAAATCCAGTACCATTTAAATTGGCATGGCTTAAGTTGACATGATTCAAATCGGCATCCCTGATCACAGCCCCCTTCAGATCCACACCCGAAAAATCTCTTTCACCAGCTTGATAGCGTCTAAGCAATTCATCCTTATTCATGTTATGCTCCTATTCTTCCCATTCTGGACCTGTCAATGTGCCTCGTAGACGCCAGTTTTCTGGGGGAGAAAACACCTCTAAAAGTCCACTATTTAAGTCTTGCTGAACATAAGGACTATCTAACACCGCCCAATCGTCGAGGATTCGCTCTTTCCCATTAATCTGTGCTAAACCCGCTCCTTGATTGGGTTGATAGGTCATCTGTAAGCGATCGCCTGCTAAACTGGTATAGGTAATCTGACCCATTATCTCCCAGGAGCGTTCGCGAATCTCAGTTTGGTCAAGGGCTTGCTGTAATGCTTCTACTGTGGGATAATCATCAACACTGGCTACATCGGTAATCCAAGCAGTATTCCTGCCGATTGCTGCTAACACCTGGTAATCAGAATATTTCTCCGATACCTGATTTTGCCAGTCTATCTGTTCACCCCAAGGACGGGCGCAAAGGAAGGTATTTTCAATGCGCCAAATGTACCAATCTCCATAGCGCTGGGGTTTCCCATATCGAGTTGGTAAAACTAGGTGAGAACGCCCTGGTACATCGGCGGCTTTATCTCGTGAATTTAAGCGTAACTGATAAATCACTGCGCCCTTTTCTTGGACGTATTGATCACCTGGAGAACGCCCTGTCGCCATGTCTGAATGATAGGTTCCACCTAGACTAACAACGGCATTATTTTGTCCTTGAGGATCGCGGATGACTAATTTATAGGTAGCATATTGGGCATTAATGGTGCCTTTGACTTGGTAAGAACGATTTCGGTCAATTAATGTACCCAAACTATAATCTTGAGTCACATAAAATGTTTCCCAAAATCGGTTGTCTTGGTGGTAACTATAATAACCCGGGTGACTGGCTTTAAGCTGAAAGGGTAATTCGATTTCCTTACGGGCGATCGCTCTCAATTGCGGTGGCGGACGATAATCACTTAATGCAGCAGGTAATGCTACCCTAGTCACACCCCGATCCATACGCTCAACAGGCGCTAACCCTTCGGCTTCGCTCCCTTCGACTCCGCTCAGGGTCAAACTATCCCCCCACCAAATCCAAGCCACGCCACTCAAACCACTATCATCCCAGGTCCCGCGATCAAACCCGCGACTTTCTGCACCACCTGAGGTTCCCCAACTGAAGCGCACCGCCATATTGACCGCGTACCAATCTAATGCGGCTTTCGCCAACTGGCGCAATTCGGGAGTATCAGCAAAATCATAGAGATTCAGCAAACCTGCGATCGCATACCCATAATAGGTCGAAGAATGAAACTCTCCCTGTCCAATTGTCAGGAACTTATTCAATTCTGCCCTAAGCCAAGCCTCATTTGTCGCCGCCGTCGCCGGGAGAGGCGTCGGGAAACCACTTCCATCCATTAGCGCTAAACCGGAAATACGCTGCATGAACTGATGATTTTCTGTACCCTGTTCCAGCCACTCGCGCACACGCGGCGAATCCACCATACTACGGTAAGAGGCTTGTACCGCTTCAGGCATGGTATCGCGGAATAAGAAGAAGATGCGAACATCGTAGGGACTGCGGAAGTGATAGAGATCCGGTTTTCCTTCATCTAAACCCAAGAGTATATCCCAGATTTGCTGGCGATCGTATTGTTCCCCTAAGCTGAGGCGGGCAAGAATAACTGGAAGTAAGTATTTATGGGGGTCACTAATCGTGCGAGTACGCCACCAGGTATCCAATCCCTCTAAATCCGCCGCCGCCACCTTTTCCCGAATTGCCAAACTCCGCGCCCGAAATGCGGCTTCTGTGTCCCCTTCATCTAAAATACGGTCTTTGAGCAGGGTTTGTGACTGCCCCGAACCGCCCCATTGCCACTGTGACAATAGGGAGCGACTCAGGGGAAAATCTGCAGCCCAATCCGCTGTACCGACGAGTGCGGTAAGAGTTGTCAGCGCTAGAACTAGGACTTTGACTTTCATCGGTACATCTGTAATTTGATGTTAACTATCTCGAATTGCTGGAACCGTCGCTAGGATTCGGGCGGCTTTTTTCATGGCTTCAATGTCAGACGGTGACCAAGGATGGGTATCTTGACAATGATGAGCCGCGAGTAATCCCCATAACCGTCGCGGTGTAAGGATCGGTACGACTAAATTGGCACGTACTTTAAGGCTATGCAAAAAGTCGCGGTGACAGGGATCGATGGGTTCGGCTTGAATATCTGCGATCGCTCTTACTCGTCCTGCATAATACAACTCCGCATACTCGTCATTAAAGCATTCATCGCCGCCAGTCGAGCCGAAGATGGAGTAGTTGGGAGAACTCAATGACTCAAAAGTGACTTGACCTTTCCACTCGTAATAGAAATAATAGAGAACCACGCGATCGACGGCTAACACGTTTCGCAGATAGTCAGTCGTTCCTTGAATTAGCGTATCCCGTGCCAAATTCTTAGCCAGACGGTCAGCAAAGGATCGTAAACCTGGATCACCAGTAGTCATCGATTGATCAGAATCAGAGTTGGTTTGGGAATTCCCTGGCACTGGCTGATTCATGTTAAGTCTCAATTATTGGTTACACTTGCTATTTTATCGTTGGCGGGGGATTGGTGAAGTTTTGAGTCTTCACTTCGTTCGTCGGGAACCTGGTTTTAACCCTTCGCTTGGCTCAAGGGGTCTGGTTTTGTGTAGGGGCGGGTTTAGGGATTTTCTTTTCGCTATGGATGACTAATGTTTGTTCAAAACACGCCCTGACCGATGTTTAGGGGCTGGTTTCACTACTATCTTTCGTTGTTACCCTGATGTTAATAAACCCGCCCTCATCTCCCCCTGCACGCCCGCTCAACATCACCGTGAATCCGAGCGCGATCGCAGATAATTGATGAGCAAGGCTACCATGGACAATACACATAGACTTTTCCACACAAACAACCACCAAGGACGCCACCAGGCTCCTGTCTGCACTTCGATGATATCCGATAGTCCAAAGAAAAAGAAGGTGAGAAACGCCATGAGTGCTTGATACCGCTCTGTTCCCGAACGGCGAATGATTCGGACGCCAAATCCGAATGCGATCGCAATCCAAATCCCCGCCTCAATATAGTTCCCCTGAGTATAAATAGCTTCTAGCAGCTTAACTTGAGCGGCTGCCTGTTGGGGACTTGTCGGTTCCGAAAATGTCAATCCTGTCCAAATTCCTAAACTTACCAATAGCAAAAATAAGATGATCAGCCTTATCTTAGCGGCTTTGGTAATAGCAAAATGGTTATGTTTCGTTGGTTTTTTGCTCATTACTCTCACACTCCACTCAACCCCAATAGTCTATTTGTTAACTTATGAATAAGGGCGGGTTTTGTTGTTCATTTATCGTTGGGTATCTGAATTTAGTCCCTAAACCCGCCCCTACAGTGGCTAAACTTGCCCTACAGTGGCTAAATCCACCCCGACAATTGACTTATGAATTAGCCAGGAATTGTTACCGTAAATGTTGTACCCACTCCAGGTTCACTGGTCACGCTGATGTTCCCGCCATGGACGCTAGCACAAGTTTTGGCAACGCTTAGCCCTAATCCTGAACCCGGAATACTATCAATATTTGTTCCCCGGTGGAAGGGTTCAAAGATATGGGGGATATCATCAGCCGGAATGCCAATTCCCTGATCGCAAACTTGAAAATTTATCTCAGTTTTTGTACAATTGATCCGTAAATCAATAGTGCTACCTGGCGGAGAATATTTAATCGCATTCGTGAGTAAATTTGTCAAAATTAAACGCATCAGTTTTTCATCTAAACAGGCATAGCTACAGTCTGCTGTCCTGACAAAATTTAGGAAATACTGATGGTCTGGATTAAACGGTATCTCCGCTAAAATTCCTTGACAAAACTGTTCTACATTCACCCGCGTTGGCTGGAACTCCAATTGTCCCGTTTCCACCCGATTGATTGTGAGAATGTTATCTAACATTTGCCGCAGGCGTTGAGTTGCGGCTTCAATCCGTTGCAGATTTCTGATCTTTTTATCTGGAGAAAATTTATCCGGACAAAGTTGTAGGAGTTGAACGGAGGCTAGAATCGTACTCAAGGGGGTGCGAAATTCATGGGACACTAATGAAAAAAAGCGTAGCTGGAGTTGGCTCAGTTCTTGCTGGTGTTCGAGTTGGCGACGCATTTGTTCGGCTTGCTGGCGTTCGGTGATATCAATACCAATGCCGATGAAATACTTGACGGAACGATTGTCATCCAGCAGGACTGTACTATACCAGGAAATTAGGCGACGAGTGCCATCTCGTGTAATCCAGTAATTTTTATGCTCGTTGGGAAAGTGATAGGCTTGGAGTTCTTTAATAATGGTTTTTACTGATTCAATATCTTCAGGAATTAAAAACAAATCCCAAATATACTTTCCCTTGACCTCCTCAGAGGAGTAGCCGCTTAGTTGTTCACAAGTTTGATTAAATCGGATAATTCGTCCCTGTTGATCGAGAACGGTAATTAAGGCGTTAGCGGTATCAAGAATGACTGAAACAAAATTCTGTTCTTGCAACTCAGCTTGTTGACGATCGCGAATCTCTGGAGACAAAAATCTGCTGTTGTCATTGTCTTGTTCCAGTTGCCTAAGTCGTACCCAGAAGCGATAGTAGATGCCAATTAGTAGCAGTATGCTGAAACCGTTAGTGATGGTGATTAACAATAGAGGATGCGCCGGAACCGCCGGGGGAGCAAATCCCATTAACCGCCATACATAAACAGCGATCGGACTACTGAGAATCAGTAATGCTAAACCCAAACCAGCAAGCAGATTTTTGGGTTGGATAGAATGTGTCATTTGTTACTTGTCATTGATCATTTTTCATTGGTTATACTCGCTCCCGACAAGAAGCAAGCTACGTCACTCGTCCGATTAGTTAACTGTGATCAGTGGATCGATGCTCTAGAGGATGAGTAGAGCCAATGTTAAGGCTGGTAAAGTAGAAATTAAGATATAGCGCATCTGCTATATCTACTTGAGTTGGCTTACCGATTTATTCAATCAATTGGCTATGAAAATCTTGTTGGTGGAAGACGATATCGCGCTCGCGGAAGCGCTCACAGAGGCGCTTGTCGATCAAAATTATGATGTTGATGTTGTCAATGATGGGGAAGCCGGCTGGCGACAAATTACAAGCCTCTATTATGACTTAATTTTGCTAGATGTCATGCTCCCTAAGTTAGATGGTATCAGTTTGTGTCGGCGTCTGCGTTCTAACAGTTATCACGGCTCAATCCTGATGATCACAGCCCTTGACACCAGCACGGATAAGGTGAACAGTTTAGATGCAGGCGCTGATGACTATGTAGTCAAACCCGTTGATTTGCCAGAACTCTTAGCTCGCATTCGAGCGCTGTTGCGACGGGGAGGATGTTCAGTACCGCCAGTGCTAGAGTGGGAGCGATTACAGCTTGATCCAAGTCGTCATGAAGTAATCTATAATCAACAGCCTGTACATTTAACCCCGAAGGAGTATTCCTGCCTAGAGTTGTTTTTGCGAAATAGTCAGCGCATCATTAACCGTGAGTTTATCATTGAGCATTTGTGGTCTGCCGAAGCCACCCCCTTTGAAGATACCGTTAAAGCTCACATTAAGAGCTTGCGTCACAAACTCAAAGCGGTGGGAGCGCCAGATGATTTGATTGAGACGGTTCATAGCGTTGGTTATCGATTGAAACCCTTTTCTTAATCTTTTCTTTAAGAAAGCACTAAGTTACCTTGAGTGTCATTCCCCAATTTTTTTACGTTTAACCTGTAAAGTCAGTAGTGGTTATCGAGCAATGACCCACAGGGATATTTCCCTTTTTGACTCGATGTCCTTGAATTTCAGTGTTTCCGTAGACAACAGATCCATTCTGATCTCAGCAGGTAAGCCATCAAGTTGAGGAAATGAACAATGTCTAAATCACTGTCTAAAGCGGTTGTAGACTTGGGACTGCAATTGGTGAATGAAGAAATTGACAATGCGTTGGCAGTTTATGGTGATGAACCCTACAACGAACTATTTGCCCAGCCCGATGTACGTCAACGACTGGTTGACTATGTGATGGCGGCTATTCCTGAAACCTATACTCAGGTAAACATAACGGCGAACGGTTTTGTGCCAACGAAAATCCCTTACCATTCTTTAGAACTGCGTTTGCGGGTTGAAACGTATGCTCATTGGGGAATAGAGTATATTCTACACACTCAATCGGACTGGCATCCTCCCGCGTCCCTGCCCAACACTCAATTCTATACCTTGCCTTGGAACTATACCTATCTTTTTGCCCCAGCTTTTTCATAAGATAAGCTGTATCAAGTTCTGTTAATTGCCCATAATAGCAAGGCTGTAACAGTAAGGGTTTTAGGCTTTTTTATTATGGGTGATTTGCTGGACATCATAATGAAACCGCGCTGCGCTAGTCTTCTTAAGTCAGTCAAACTTGGGGATAAAGCGTTTTGTTAATCCTTTATCCTGCTTCTGAGTAAGACTTTTGACCAACTGATAACGTTACTGAGGTTATTGATGATGACTCAACTATTATACTCTCGGCTCAATGACAGTCGTAATCTCATGCTTTGTTACTATATCAATGGAACGGGAAAAACCTTAATTGCTCGGATTGCTAATATTCCAAATTGGAAATTTGAACGAATTATATTTCCCCAGGAACGTTTATTCTTTGAAGCCCCTCCCCAAGCTCAACTCGAACTTCATCGCAATGGGGAAACTGCCATGGATGTAATTGATAGTATTCCCTGTAGTTATCTAAAAGTCCGAGAAGAGAAGAGTCAAGTTCAGGAAACGTTATGGCATCAAATTGCTTGATTACCAGAAAATCCTAATTCTATAACTAGCTTTGACCTAAACTATCTTGAATTAGCGAGTATCTTAACCTATTTAGCCCGATTAACTGAAAATTTTTCCACTAAAAACGTCTCCGTAAATCGCACTTGGTTCAATTTGGCGAATAGGATTAGGGGAATCGTAAACCATTAATAGCGCATCCGATTCTCCTAAGCAGGGAAACAAGGCTAAACCTTCGGCGCGATCGCATCCTGGGATAAAGGGTAAGTCAAATAGCTTCTCTAATTCTCCTGAGGCTTGGGCGGTAATACTATCGGCGGAACGGTCTAAAATAGACTGGAGACGGAATACCCGGATCGCGCCTTCTAAGTCCATGGTTGGTCCAGCCAGAATCAGCAAATCGTCTCCTTGCCAACAGAGTTCCCGCACGCCTAAACCATTGAGATCGATAAAGTGCTTGAGATAGCGTTTCCCGTTGTCCCCAATGTCCTGTAGGGTTAAGATACCGGGTGCAGATTCAGCCACTTTAATTTCTAGGATAACTGCCCAACCCCGGAGAACCGGACCCCGACAACCCAAAAACACGCGATCGCCTCGCACCGCTAATCCTTCGATATCTAAGCCATTATCCTTACTGGGTAAGGGATGGGTGACAAAAGGACCTAAGTGAATATCCTCGATTAAGGCATCTATGAGACTATTACTCGCGTCTGTCTTTTGTAAGCAAGCGGCGGTCAATTTTTCTTCCGGATTATCTGGGAGAGAAGATACCTTTAATAATTCGCCATTCACGATTGGAATACGAGCAAGTAAATATCGATTCACATCAGTTTTAATCGTGGCAAGGCGTTGGATGTCTTTTTCTACGTTTTTCCCCTTGGGTTTGCCGCGTTTGGTGCTGTGAGACCCGGTTATCCACAGATAATTATTGGCATGATCAATTCCTTCAATATCAATTTCATCATCTTGATTAAACAGTTCGATGAAATCGGCTAGACAATAGGAGTGGTGATTGCCAAAAACACAAGGTTCGATCAGCGAGAGGCGTTCCACATTTATCCCTTCATCAGAACCCAGCCACAAACTACCATCCGGTGTAAACGTGGCGGCTGATAGTTCGTTAATTAGGTCTTCGTCTGACGAATTAAACTGTAAAAGGACGCGGCTGAGTAAAAAGGGATTGGACATAATTAAGAGTTGGGGATTGGGGACGGTAGAAACCTTGCCAGCAACATCTCTACAGGCTACATTTTACTACATCGGAGTCCAATCCTAAACTTTTATCGGACGTTTGCGGCTACAGGGCTTTGTTCTCGACGTTGCACCTTTTCCTCTAAAATATGCTTAACTGTCTTCATCCCCTCAGTTTGATGGGCTTTCAAGTCAGAGACACTACCATTAAGTAAAACGAATAAAAACCGGATTAGCCCATCGATGAGTTTACCCAAAAGTGGAGTATTGAACCCTAAATAGATAATTTCTGTCCAGACAAAGCCATCGTTAGTCGCCTCGATTTGATTGACTAACCTGCCACCAATTAGGGACTGCGGAAATAGCGCTTTATACTCAATCCGTTTATTGGGAATGACCTGTTTGACGATATACTTGGCTTGAACAGGCTTTCCCTGAAAATATTCTTCATTCTTAAAAATCGATCCTTCTTGCAGCGGATGACCCTGCAGGCAAGTGACCTGAATGTGATCCTTAGATATTGCCTGATAATTTTTGTCAATATGGGCAAAGAAATCCATTAAATCTTCGGGTTGGACATGAACCGTGATAGTTTCATCTAATATAATCATGATCCTCTCCTTTGAAGGATAAACGCATACCGCTTATAGGGGTGAAGCGATTGGTATTTACCGTAAAAGCAACTAAACATCCAGAACAATTTGAGCGCACGCCAAAGACTATCCGTTGTTTGGTGATCTAGAGTTTTGAGTTTAGTAGAATTTAAGATCATGATTTAACGTCCTTGTTTGACATAAATGACAATCCCTAAAAAGCTTTGATATGGATAAAAAGGGATAATAATCATACAGATACTCAAGTTGAGTCTAAATCTGTGACACAATCCATCTCAATTTTTAAGGTATGACAATTTCTAGGGCATTGACTTCACCTAGTTGTCTCATCCAATCGGGGGATAATCAGGAATTAGTTCCCCGACGTCTTGAATAGTTCGGGGATCAGCTAGCAAAATCGTAGGGTGCGTTAGCGAAGCGTAACGCACCATTGATCTGGTGTAAGAGGTGAGTTAAAAGGGAATTAATAGGAGTAAAAATGCCCCCATTTTTGAAAACAACCTATAATATTATCCAACTAAACATGGATTTTAATTGTTCCCTAGATAGCTATCATCGAAAATGAAATTCCCTATCTTCCCTCACACAATGCCCGAAAATCCTGGGGATTGGCATCATTAATCGTTGGTGATTCGGGATTATGTTGTAAATAATCCTCCAACCAATAACAACTGCGTTCGACTAAATCCGCTAAATCCAAATTCCACAAAATAACCGTCGTGTCTTGAGACGCTGATGCCAAACTATCACCATCAGGACTGAAACTGACGCCAAACACAGCCTCCTGATGACCGACAAAGGAATTAATTAAATGACCTGTTTGCCGACTCCAAAGATTCACGGTTTTGTCATCACTTCCTGAGGCAATAAAGTTGCCATCAGGACTAAAGGTTACCCAATTAACTGATCCATTATGTCCCTTTAATGGACGCACTAATTTTCCTTCTCGACTCCATATATTCACCGTTCCATCATTGCTAGCTGAGGCAATAAACTCGCCATCGGGACTAAAGGTTACCCAATTAACGGAATCTGTATGCCCCCTCAATGTTTTGATAAACCTGCCATTACGACTCCAAAGTTTCACCGTTTTATCGTCAGAGGCTGAAGCAATTAAAGACCCATCAGGACTAAAACTTACACCCCACACCGTTCCCTGATGACCGATTAAGGTTTTCTCCAATTTGCCATCAATTTGCCATAGTTTTACTGTTTGATCCGCGCTACTGGATACCAGTTGCTGACCATCGGGACTAAAATTAACACTGGTCACCCCATCCTTATGTCCGGACAGGGTTTTCTGCCAGGTTCCATCTTGATTCCAGAGTTTAATTGTCTTATCATCACTGCCTGTGGCTAGGGTCTCACCGTTGTCTGAAAAACTAACACTATTAACTGAGTTTTGATGTGCTGCAATTGTTTTTAACAATTGCCCCTGACGAGTCCAAAGTTTCACCGTATTATCCCAGCTAGCGGTAGCAATTCTCTGACCATTGGCGGAAAAACTGACACTGCTGATGGGTTGGCTATGTCCAGGAATCGGTTGCAACATTCCCCCCTCAACTTGCCAGAGTTTGATGGTATTATCAGCACTGGCAGATGCCAAGATTTTGCCATTGGGACTAAATCCTAATCCCAAAATCGCCTTACCATGTCCCTGTAATGTGTCAATTAATGTGCCATCAGGACGCCAGAGTTTAATCGTGTTGTCGTCACTTCCAGAGGCTATCATCTGACCATCTGGACTATAAGTAACGGCAATTACAGCATCTTGATGTCCGGATAGGGTGTTGAGTAATCTGCCATCAGTTCGCCACAGTTTGACAGTTTTATCTGCACTAGCCGAGACGAGAGATTGTCCATCGGGACTAAAACTGATGTCGAGTACAGGTTGATTGTGGGCGGTTAAGGTTTTGAGTAATGTACCATCCGATTGCCACAGTTTAATCGTTTTATCGCGACTGGCGGATGCAATCAACTGACCATCTGGAGAGAAACTCACATCTAACACCCAATGATTATGACCTGATAGGGTTTTCAACAATGTCCCGTCGTCAATACGCCAGAGTTTAATCGTATTATCTTCACTCGCCGAGACAAGCCGTTGACCATCGGGACTAAAGCTGATACTGTGGACGCGATCGCCATGTCCAATTAAGGTTCTTAATAATCGACCCTCGCGACTCCAAAGTTTAATCGTATTATCCTCACTCGCAGAGGCTAATATCTCGCCCTGAGGACTGAAGCGAACTGCATACACCCCCTGATTATGTCTCCCTACTTCGTTCAACCATTCCCCTTGCTGACTCCACAGTTGAATTGTTTTATCCCTAGACGCCGATGCAATTAATTTCCCATCGGGACTAAAGCTAACGCTACTCACCCAATCATTATGTCTAGTTAAACGGTTACGTTCTTTCACGCCGTATACCACTTGTTGCAATGTAGAAATCACCCGCATCCGGGTTTCTTGCGTCACTCCTAGGGCCTGTTTTAATTCTTTAGCGGCGGATAAACTTTTCAGTAAGGCATCAAATTTACGGTTGGACGCAACCAAGGCTTCGGCTGAAGCATTCAGGGCAATTAATCGGGCGTTGGTTTCACTAAATACTGCCCGAAATACCAGTCCAACAGCAATCACCGCCAGGGTAGCTAATGTCACACCCGCAATCCGGGCTTCTTGCAAACGGCGTCGTAGGATTTGATTCAATTTTTCCTCAGCCTGGTGTTGTTTTTCCACCGCCGCTGCATGTTTTTTCGTCGCCGCTGATAATTTAGACCGCAGGCTTTTTTCCCGAATCAGTTGTTGGATTTTAGTTTGACTCTCTTTATCTTTTTGCCGCAGTGCTTCGAGTTCTTTTCGCAGACTATTTTGTTCATTCTGGCGGATAAATTCTACCAGGTAATCGTGAACCAGTTGATAGCGATGGGTGGGGATTTCGGGTAACAGGAAGACTAAGCCGGATTTCTCTAATATTTCTAAAATTAAATCCAGTGGCTGGGCATCAATATCCGATTCAATCACTAATTCGGCACGGGTTTTTAAGGGACGATTATTATTTTCATCGGTGAGAAGTTGCAACACCAGCCAAGCCGCCTGTTCGTTTTCTGCGCCACAATCTTTTAGGGCTTTTTCCAGGAAGCGTTCCGCCAGCTTTTCCACCGGACCCCGTTGTCGATATTGTGCCAGCGTGGTGATATTTTCAGCTTGTAACTGCGCCCCCACCACTTGCAATTCAATCGGACGAACTTCTCCCAGTTCTCGACCTAAATCTTGAACTAAGGCATCAATTAAGGCGGGTTCTAGGTAAAAATGGGCGCGTTCGGTGAGGCTTTGGATCACCGCCCGGGCATCGGGACGGGAAAAGTTACCTAACGGATAACGATTTTTGCGATCTAATATATTATTGTCAATTGCCTCTAGATTCAGTTTCTCGAAGTCTAATAAATAGTGTAAAAAGTCTTCGCGAATGGAAATAATAACTTTGACAAAGGAGAGATCTAAACACGTCTGGAAAAACTGATGAAATAAGCGCGTTTGCTGGGCAGAAGCATGTCCCAGGAAAAACTCCTCAAACTGGTCAAAGATTAACACGGTTAAGATATTGCGATCGGCGTTATCTCGTAACAGTGCCAGCAGTTGGTTGAGAATGGCTTGGTCAGAACTTTCCTCGCCTAGGCTTTCTGAGGGGGTATAAGCCTCAGATTTAGACGGGGTTAACCCAGACAGGGCGGTTCTGACGCCTTTATCCAGTTCCTTAATCCAATCGGTATATACTTGCAGTACCACAGGTAACACTAAGCGATCGCCTAATGCTCTATGCTTCAGGGCAGGGACTAAGCCAGCGGAAACGATGGAACTCTTGCCGACGCCAGAAGGTCCATGAATCACCGTCAATTGACAATCCGCTCGACTTAACCGTTCAATTAAACGCTGCACATCCTGTTGACGCCCGGATGCGGCAATTTCTTGTGCCACAATTTCTTGCTGTTCAACCGGGGTTAAGGTAGGATTAGATACGGCTCGTCGAGGCTGGAGACGAGCCGCACCAATGAAGGCACGAAATCCATAAAGTTGTTCAACTGCCCCTTGTTCCTGCTTAATCTGAAAGGCTTCTAAGTAACGGTGTTGCTCGAAGTACAGCCGCCGTAAGCTCTCCAGCAGATATAAGTAACGTTGGGGTTCGTAGCGATAATCGCTTTTGGCAATGGCATCGGCTAAGTCTTGACTCGCCTGATTCAGATGCTGGGTGGCTTCTGGCGATTGACGCAACTGATGATAGGATTTGACAACGATGAGTTGATAGAGTTGAGTCAATAGATAGGGATGTAAGCCTGGGTAGTCTTGAAGTTGATCCGAGACCGATTCTAACCGGGAGAGGGCTTGTCGCGCCCAGTGATTGGCATCATTCCAGCGCCGTTTCACGAGGGCGACTTCGGCTAAAAAGCCGTAATCTTGCGCCAATTGCACGGGGGAACCATAGTGTTGATGCACCTGTAAACATTGTTGGGCGACGTGTTGCAGGGAGTCCCAGCCTTCCAAATGTTGCAACACTTCCGCCTGTTGGGTAATAAACTGCGCCACCAAATCCGGACGTTCCGCCCGTTCAAACGCCTCAACCGCTTGCTGGAGATAGGGCCAAGCTTCTTCCCAGTTGCGGTGGCGTTGCGCCCGATGCAAGTCTGCATTCCGGCAATAACATAAGCCTAAATGAAATAAGAGAACACCTTGACGTTCTAAGTTATTGGTAACGCGCCAGTACCAAAGGCTTTTTTGATAACGGATAACGGCGGCATCAATATAATCATTGGCATAATCATATTGCCCTAAAACAAATTGCAGACTGGCTTCTAGTTCCGGGGTAATCGTTTCTTGGCGCTGTTCTAAGTCATGGAGGGCGCAGTCAAGTTCGGCGCGGGAGCGACATCCTGTGGCTAAATTGAGATTAGTATGGTGGGTACAGATACGCCACGGCGCATATCGTCCCGGAGTTCCTGTTAATACCGTTTTAAATAGGGAGTCTGCTTTTTGTTGCAGTAAATCGAGGAGTTCATCGGTAGCAATTTCAAACTTAATTGGAGTCGCCGCCCAACTGCTAAAATCAGGGGCAGAGCGAACGAGTTTATGCAATACTTCGTCATTCACCCATAAGACTAGGGGGAAGGGTAAGCGTTTGCGAAATTCATCCCGTACTTGGTTGGTGGAGGTGAGTAAATCATCCAACGCTTCGACGGATTCTAATCCCAGGATGATTAAGGCGGAAGGGGGATCAATACTGCTTGAATCAGCTCTAAATTGATTTTCCTCTCTCCCGGCTTCCCCGGCTTCCCCGGCTTCCCCGGCTTCCTCTGCTTCCCTGGCTTCCTCTGCTTCCCCTGCTCCTCTACTCCCTATATTGAGAGAGGGATTAAGTTGAGCAAGGTAGGGGCGGGATTCAGGATTATTGTTGGTTGTTACCCCAATGTGACTAAACCCACCCCCGTCTTGGAGAGGTTCCACCGAGAGACTTTCCGGCGAAACCTGTCTACAATCTTCTCTATCTTTTTGGTTTTTCGCCTCCCCCAGTAGAGTGGGTTTCGTTCGGTTATCCGTAAAACCTGCCCCTACACCCTGATTTCCAGACGCGCCCTGCTGATTCTTGTTCACATAATTTTGAATTGTGGTATATAGGGTGGTGACGGATTCGGGGAGAACTAATTCCTGAATTTGATATCGACCTTGAGCGCGTTCTCGCAATTGTTGTAAAATACGCTTTTGCAAACGCTTGTAATTACAGCGTACTAAGACAAGCGAGAACTCACCCTGGGAAAAGGCGATCGCGCGATCGAGGGCGTTCAATGAACTCTGGTTATAGCTGGTAACGTCTTCGGGTTGTTTGGTTTCAATCATTGGGAAACGTTGTTCCTGGTTCGCCCGTGGGATTGATGGCAACTGGACGACAGGGTAAAACAGCAGTGAACTTGACTTTCTTCTTTTAGTGTGATACATCTCGACCGGAAACAACAACGTTCGCTCCGATTGGTTATCCGAATAGGGGATATCTTGGCGTTAAATGTATTGAGGGTTAAGGGGCGATCGAGGTTCCGTTGGCGGCTACAACCCAACCCATTTAAAATACAGACAAATATGCGATGGGCAACCTGAGTAAGGGCGACCCGAGTAAATTGAATAGACGGGTATTGTTAAGTAATGCAAGCGGGTCGCCCCTACCGATTATTAATTTGACCAAACGGATGATCAGAGAAATTGACATGATCACAATTGTAGGGGCGAGTCGCTGCTATAAATGTGGAGGTATGAGAATTAACCTAACTCGACTCGCCCCAATCTAAATGTAGGCGGTGTCAGAGAATGACCGAGGATGGGGGATGAATCCAATTAAGTAGAGTTAACAGATAAAACTAAAATGACGGCTTATACTATAGATTTTAACCCAGTTATTCAGTTAACTGATGACCAATTTTATCAATTATGTCGGGCTAATCCTGATCTGAAATTTGAACGCAATGCTCACGGAGAATTAATTATTATGCCTCCCACTGGCGGAGAAACCGGGAATCAAAACTTTGAACTTGTCATTGATTTCGGGATATGGAATCGCCAAACTCGATTAGGGGTTGGGTTTGACTCCTCTACCTGCTTTAAACTTCCTAATGGCGCTAATCGTTCTCCGGATTTAGCTTGGGTGAGACAGGAACGCTGGAATGCTTTGTCTCCAGAAGAACGAACCAAGTTTCCGCCAATTTGCCCCGATTTTGTTGTGGAACTGATGTCTCCTTCAGATACTTTAAAATCGACGCAGGATAAAATGAAGGAATATAGGGAAAATGGCGTCCGTTTGGGCTGGTTAATTGCGCCAGGAATGAGACGAGTGGAAATTTATCGTACTCATCAAGCTGTTGAGATTTTAGAGGCTCCACCTACTCTTTCAGGAGACGATATTTTACCCGGATTCATCCTGGATTTAAGCTCTCTTTGGTGAGAGTTATTTTGTTTTCCATTATAATAAAGTAATTAATTTTGGCTCTAATCATGCACTACTTTTCCAGGGTACGCCGACTTGTATTTAGTTTCACCTGTAGCTTGCTCTTGGTAGAATTTCTACCAACTCAAGCGTTGAGTCCTGCCTCTATCCAACCCCAGAAGCACGCCTTGGCGCAAGCTCCTGCTGATGCGCCCGATTTTTTGGTGTTTGGGGGAGGGAGTGCGCCTTGTAACAATGAGATTGCCTTAGAAAAAAATATCCTCTATTTTCAACGCACGCTACGACAACTGGGACATAATCCCGCATCTGCCTCTATTTTCTTTGCTAATGGCAACAATAATCAAACCACAATTCGCTATCTAGATGAGCAAGGCTTAGAGCAGTACAAAGCCCCAAAAATTCCTCACCTAGACGGCGCAGCATCTTTCACCAATTTGCAAAACTGGATGGAACAATCTGCTACTCAGGAAACCAATCCATCTATATTTTTCTATTTTACGGGACATGGGGGTTTCAATCCCGAAGATCCCGATAATAATAGATTGAGTCTTTGGCATCGGCAAAGCTTAAGTGTACAAGAATTGGCGAGTATGCTGGATACATTGCCGCCGCAAACGTCTTTTGTGGCGATGATGGCTCAGTGTTATTCCGGTTCGTTTGCCAATTTTATTTATGAAGCAGGTGATCCGAATAATCCTATAGCGCTTCAGAGTCGTTGCGGTTTCTTTGCCACGGTTAGAGAACTCCCCTCTGTGGGGTGTACACCCGAAGTAAATGAAGCAGATTATCGAGATTATAGTTCTAGTTTTTTCGCCGGATTAAGTGGAGTTGATCGCACCGGAAAAGCTGTTCCTTCGGCTGATTATAATCAAGATGGGAAGGTTTCCTATGCTGAAGCTCATGCCTTTGCTAAAGTCGATGATAAAAGCTTAGATAGACCCGTATCCACATCAGAGGTTTGGTTGGAAACCTTTGCCTCTCAACCGGAGATCAAAGAGGTTTTTGGACGACCTCTGGTGCAATTGCTCAAGATGGCTCGTCCTGAACGGCGTTATGTTGTCGAGTCTTGGGTAAAAACATTTGAATTTAATCTAGAGAAATCCTTTATCGAGAACGTGGGACAATTAAGAGAAACTGAAGAATTTGATACGTTACAGAATACATATTTGACTCGATTATCCAGGGAGCTGATTTATATTGCTATGGAAGAGAAAATCCGCCGTTTTCAGAATCAGGAAACTATCGCGATTCTTGAGCGGTTGCTAGAATGTGAAGGCGGTTCTTGGGAGGCGCAGTAGTTCGTCATTCGTCATTCGTACTAAGGGGTGAAAAGTACACCAGAAAATTGTGCGATTAAACCCTTACAAATGAAGGACGACGTAGCTTGCTCCTTGTCGGGAGCGAGTATGACGAATGGCAATCTCCACCGTTAACTTTTATTGTGCCGACCTACTTAAGTTGAATGTAACGGAATTAAGGCTGGTGGGTTGAGCGAAGTCGAAACCCACCCTACGGTATATCAAAGGTTTTGGCGATCTAACAAGGCTTATTTCACTGCCATTCTACTTAAGTTCTACCTTAGAGGCTTCTGCGCTTAAACGGCTTGAGTTTCTAATGAACAAACCCGCTCATTCAGGCGTGATACGATCCTTAACTCGTGGGGATAGCGGGGACGTGGATCATCCACTAACCAAATCGGGGGAACCATCATGGGTTCATAAAAGTCAATACGATGTGTGGTTCCTGGTTGTGCTTTCAATTCCACCAGAGAACCGGGTAGATATTCAAAGGCTTCATCCCAATCGATCGTTGTCTCGACATCCATAAGATTATATTAATGTGATTATCGCAACCTACCCACCGATCCACTGCACTGATCTGAGTCAAAACTCTCAGGTAGATTCTATTTCTGTATCTAATGATACTTTTTTGCGGTAATGCTCGTCTATTTCTGGAGGAATAAATTTACAAATCCTGACATTCTCAGGTTTTGATGACAAGACAGCAGAACTGACGTAAGGCAGAAATAACGCCAACAGCTAACATCTCCCCCATCTGGCACACCGAGCGTGTTACCGAGCGGAGTCGAGGTAAGTCGAGGTGTTCCCCAGCTTCCCTTGACCAAACCCACTTAGTCATCTACCCCTATGGGGGGAATTGGCTTATTCTAGTATCCGTCTATAGTAAAAGACTAAGCCTTCCCTGACTGAAATTAGCACGAGCGATCGCACTCACCCAGCAACCTAACCGCCTTCTCTTTCCCGGCGTGAATTAAGGACTATGACCAATGTACCCCCTCCCAGTAACGAACCGGAATCCAATTCCAATGAACAACCGGAATCTCCACCGCCTCGGCGATCGCGACGTCGGCGTTGGTTAATTGGGATCAGTATCATCCTGCTGGTGGGAATCGCTGGGGGGATGGGTTTTGCGTGGTATTTTATCCAACAGATGTTGGCCCCCCTAGTGGCGAGAAACCTCACCCAACTCCTGCAACGCCCCGTGGAAATTGGCGACGTTGAACGCTTTTCCCTCAATAGTTTGCGGTTTGATAGCGCCGCCTTACCCCCTACGGATACCGAACCCGATCGCGCCTCGATTGAAGCGGTGGAAGTTCAGTATGATTTACTTCCCCTTATATTCGACCGTCGGTTAGAATTAAACGTTACCCTAATTGAACCGGATGTCTATATCGAACAAGCCGTCGATGGATCATGGATGCCCTTGGAACTTAAAGAGCAAGGAGAACCGGGTCCAATTAAAACAGAATTGCAACAGTTAGGGGTACGGAATGCTGAGGTTCAGCTTGTGCCTCGATCCACGGAAGGCAAACAGCAATCCCCCGTCGCGATCGCAATTCCCCAGGGGAGTAGTCAATTCTTACAGGATAATGAGATTGTTCGCTTCGATGTCCAAGGTGAAATGGCTAGTGGCGGAACCTTTAACCTACAGGGCGAACACCTCTTCCCCACTAGCGCTACCCATCTACAAGTTGATGGGCAAAATGTCAATGCTAGTACCCTGGATCGCCTGATTCCCTTACCCCTAGACGTGAATGCGGGTAATGTTGGTGGGGACTTAGAAATCACAATTAAACCCGATCAACCCCTCCAGTTTCTGGGAAACGCCACCCTCAACAACGTAACCGCCCAAGTGCCCCAACTTCCCCAAGCCTTTGCCAATACCAATGGGCGATTACGCTTCAAAGAGACAACCATTCGCTTAGAAGATGTAACCACCCAATTTGGACAAATTCCCGCCACCGCCAATGGTAGCGTGGATCTAGAGACGGGATTTAATCTCACTGCCCAAACCCAAGCGATACAGATTAAGCCTGTTTTGCAAACCTTTAATCTCGAAGACACGCCCGTTCCCCTGTCCGGAGAAGTCAAAGCCGCCCTGCTAGTCACAGGTTCGTTGACCCAACCTGTGGTTAAGGGAGAAGCCGTTACCACGAAACCGACTCAGATTGATCGCGTCACCTTCAGCACGATCAGTACCGATTTTACCCTCACTACACCCGCCCAACCGCAAGATCCCACCCGCCTCGCCGTTCGCAACCTGCAAGCCCAACCCGCCATCGGTGGCAAAATTACTGGAGGGGGTGTGATTGAACTGGGGGAAAAGGGAGGATTACAATTTAACTTGCAAGCCAATAACCTGCCAACCACAGCACTAGCAAAAACCTACAACACCACCCTACCCATTCCTGTCGGTAATCTCTCCGGAACCGCCAAAATTTTCGGTCCCTTGGATAATCCCCAAAACATCCGCGCTACGGGAAAGGCGACGGTGCAAGCGGCTGGGGGTACAGTCACCGCGACAAATCTGCAAGTTCTGGATAATCGTCTCACCGCCTTAATCCAAGCCCAGGGGGTGGAACTGTCTCAACTGGCGGATGTGCCGTCACAATTTCAGGGGACGGTAGCGGGTCAGTTTACCCTATCAACCCCTTTGGATCAGTTTGCCTTATCCCAGGTTCGCGCCCAGGGTAGGGGACGCCTAAATCTGGCGGGGGGAACGATTGGCGTCGAGAATATCCAACTCTCTCAAGGGCGCTGGCGGGCGAATGTTGATGCCAATGGGGTGCAATTAGGAGAGTTAGCCCCGCAAATTCCGGACGCCCTACAAGAACCGATCAACGCCACGTTTGCCCTGTCTGGTTCTCTGGCAGATCCGTCTGTTTCTGGGATTAGTGGGATTGGTCAAGTGGCGCTGACGGCGGCTGGGGGACGGATTAATCTGGAGGAAGTAACTCTAGAAAACGGTCGTTGGCAAGCCCGAATAGACGCGAATCGGATTCAGTTGGCAGAATTTGCGCCTCAATTACCGCCTCAACTGGAGTCGCCGTTTAGTGGTACGTTTGTGGCGTCGGGTTCCTTGGATGAGTTTTCACCATCAGCGATTAATGTAGCTGGTGAAGGACAACTGAATGTGGGTGGGGGAACCGTTCAGGTGTCGAATTTGGATGTCAATGCGGGTCGTTGGCAAGCGACAGTGGCGGCGAATCGGGTGGGATTGGCGGGGGTTGTGCCTCAGCTACCGTCGCAATTGTCGGGGAATTTAACCGGAATCATGAATCTGTCCGGGAGTCTGGATCAGGTAGCGCTGGAAACGATTCGGGGGGATGGAAATGCCCTAGTTAATTTGGCAGGAGGTGTGATCCGGGCAAGGGATATTAATCTCGCTGCCGGACGCTGGCAGGCAGATGTACAAGCAGCGGGGCTGGAGTTGGCGAGGTTAGCGCCGGAATTACCGCCGCAGTTTGCTGGGGTGTTGGCGGGAAATTTTGACCTGTCAGGATCGCTTGAGAAGGTGGCACTGGATCAGATTCAAGCCCAAGGTCAGGGCAGATTAGCCGTGGCGGGGGGTACTGTGAGGGCAACGGCATTACGGTTAAATAATGGGAGGCTACAAGCCCAGCTAAACCCGGACGGAATTGAATTGGCACGGTTTGGGGAACAGTTGACAGGAACCTTAAGCGGCAATGTGGATGTCTCCACCAGTTTAGAGACATTAACCCCGGAAGCGATCGCGCGATCGCTAACGGCGGCGGGTCAACTGCGATTTAGTCAAGGATTTGCCCTGATTGACCGTCCTGTCAATACCACATTTCGCTGGACAGGTCAAGGGATAGACCTGCAACAGTTAACCGCCGAGGGACTCTCTGCTAGTGGGTTTATTGGGGTGAATCCCGCCCAGTTAGATCAAGGAATTGGGGCGGTGGGGAATTTTAATTTAGATGTGGCAGCAAATAACTTAGAGTTAACCGAACTCTCGGCGTATTTACCCCCAGCCGCAGCGGATGTGGATGTGGCGGGATTGGCGGATTTTACGGGTACGATTGCCGGGACAGTGACGAATCCTCGTGTTCAGGGGAATGTTGAACTGGAGGACTTTGCCGTCAGTGGGTTGACCTTTGAAGAGGAACTCGCTGGTCCAGTGAGGGTGATACCCGGAGAAGGTGTGGAACTCGATCTACAAGGTGAGACCGATCAGATTGAAGTAGACCTGGGATCGGATTATCTTCCTGTTTCCTTTAACATTCGTCGCGACGAGGCGATCGCCACCGGGACGCGCCAGGGTAATGTGCTACGGGTGAATACAGAAAATATTCCCATCGCCTTGATTAAAGATATTGCCCCGGTGCCTGTCGCCCTACAGACTCAACCCTTGGTGGGTGATATTTCTGGGGAAGTCGCAATTAATTTGAATACCTTTGACGTGGCGTTAGACCAAGTGGAATTAACCGGTCCAATTTTTGGCAGTCGTTTGCCAGGGGAAGCGACACCAGGGGAAAATCTGTATAGCCTATCAGGTCGAATTCAACAAACACCCACGGGTCCCCAGTTTCAAGGGACGCTGAATATCGAACAGGGACAACTGGAAACCCTAGTCGCGGGTTTACAGTTAATCGACTTGACCACAACACCACCCACCACCCCCACCGCACCCTTGGATATCGCCCAAGTGGGAATGCCCCAAGCCAAATTACACACCCAACTGCGCCGTCTATCGGAAATTGAAACCCTACTGCAACAACGGCAACAGGCGGAGGAAGAAGCAGAGATTCTGCCGGATTTAGACGAGTTAGATGGCACGTTTAGCGGTACGGTACGGATTAGTGGGTCGTTGGCATCGGGAATTAATGCCAAATTTGACATCGAGGGACAAGACTGGGAATGGGGTGATTATCAGGTTAACCAGGCAACGCTTCAAGGCAGCTTCCAAGAGGGGGTACTGACGCTGCTTCCAGTTACCTTGCGATCGGGAGAGAGTTTTGCTACATTTTCCGGGACTATCGGTGGCGAGACGCAATCGGGTCAGTTACGCCTAGAAAACGTTCCCATTGCCCCGATCCGAGACGTGGTGGATTTACCGCCTGCGATCGGCTTTTTTAGTGGCAATCTGGACGCCACGGCGACGCTTTCGGGAAGTCTAGAGAATCCCCAAGCCAGAGGATCAGTCATGGTAACCGATGCGACGCTGAATCAAGAAGCGATTGAAACCTTGCAGGGGAGTTTCAGTTACAGTGATGCCCAATTGCGGTTCTTAGCCCAAAGTATACTCACAGAGGAGGGTGAACCTCAATTAGTAGTTCAGGGGAGAATCCCTTACCAGTTACCCGTCCCAGACGCCACTGCCCCTGAGAGTGAGGAACTCCGTTTAAGTGTGAATGTGGAAGACGAGGGGTTGGCTTTATTAAATATCCTTACCCGCCAGCAAGTTGTCTGGAATGGGGGAACTGGAAGCGTTAATTTGGATATTCAAGGCAGCTTTGATCAAGAAGAAGGTCGTCCGAGAGGACTCAGGGCACAGGGAACCGCGATCGTAGAAGGGGCGACGATTGCCTCGCAAGCCCTACCCGAACCGCTTGAGGATGTGACGGGAGAAATTGAGTTCAACTTTGACCGGGTTGATGTGAATAGCTTGACGGCGAACTATGGTGGCGGTCAAATTACCGCCGCCGGCACCCTACCCATCTCCCAGCCCATTCCTCAGCAAAATCCACTCACCGTAACTATTGGGGAACTAGCAATTAACCTGAAAGCCCTATACAGAGGTAAGATCCAAGAAAGTCAAGTGGTGTTGACGGGGACAGCATTAAATCCCACGATTGGTGGTGAAATTAACTTAGTTGATGGTACTGTACCACTACCTGAGCAAGATGGCGGTGCGGGAACTGCTGTAGGAACTGGGGGTGACACGGAGGAGGGTATTGTCTTCGAGTTTAATGACTTAGAAATTACCCTGGTCGAAGATATTCAAATTAGAAAGGCACCGATTTTGAATTTCCTTGCCGAAGGGACTCTAACCGTGAATGGAACCTTAGAAGATTTGAGACCCGATGGGGTGATTCAATTGACACGGGGTCAGGTGAATTTATTTACCACTCAATTCCGGTTGGCACGGGGGTATGAAAATACAGCGGAATTTATTTCCGGTCAAGGACTTGATCCCTATTTAGATGTGCGTTTAGTCACATCAGTTGCCGAAGCCACCCAACGGCGACTACCTACAGACACTGAGTCCGCTGAAATTGCTGATGCGCCTGATTTTGAGTTGGGCGCAGTGCAAACGGTTCGGGTTGTTGCCCAGGTGGAAGGACCGGCGTCTCAACTGGAGGATCGGTTGGAATTGACAAGTACACCTGCACGCAGCGAAGCGGAAATTGTGGCGCTGTTGGGTGGGGGGTTTGTGGATACCTTAGGGCGAGGGGATAGTACGTTGGGGTTAGCGAATTTGGCGGGTTCAGCGGTTTTGGGACCTGTGGGTAATTTTATTGCGGATGCGTTACCGTTGAGTGAGTTTCGTCTATTTCCGACGATTATTCCCGATGATGAAGAACGGGCTTCGAGTTTGGGATTTGCGGCTGAGGCGGGGGTTGATATCACGCAAAATTTCTCGGTGTCGGTGTTGAAGGAGTTAACGACTGGGGAACCGTTCCAATACAATCTGCGTTATCGGCTGAATGATAATGTGTTATTGCGGGGGGGGACTGATTTTTCCGGGGATAGTCGGGCGATTATTGAATATCGGCGGCGATTTTAGCGCGGGGGTGTAGGGGCGGGTTTTACCGCATTGGTGTCAACTTAAGCGCTAAAAGCTGGGGGAGCAATGTAGAGACGCGATGCGAGAAGGGTTTGGGAACTCTTTGAGCCGGGACACCGAGCGAAGTCGAGGTGTTCCCTGTTCCCTAATCTCAACCGTTAACTTTAATTGTGTCCACCCACTTATACAGGAGATTACAGATAAATATGGCAACTTATTTAGTAACAGGTGCAAACCGAGGTATCGGCTTAGAGTATTGCCGACAGCTAATCGAACGAGGAGAAACGGCGATCGCCGTTTGCCGAAAAACGTCTGAAGCCCTCGACAGCTTGGGTATCCGGGTGGAGACGGGGATTGATATCACCTCAGATGACTCTGTTGCTGACTTAGCATCACGTTTAAAGAATACTCCTCTGGATGTATTGATTAACAATGCCGGAATTTTGCGGAAAAATACCCTCCCCCAGCTTGACTTTGATGCCATCCGGCAGCAGTTTGAGGTAAATGCATTGGGCGCGTTGCGTGTCACCCAAGCTTTACTCCCCAATTTGGGTACGGGTGCTAAGGTTGCGATTATGACTAGCCGCATGGGTTCGATTGAAGACAACACCTCTGGTAATTCTTACGGCTACCGTATGTCTAAAGTCGCCGTTTCCATGGCGGGTAAGTCTCTGTCAATTGATTTAAAACCTCGTCAAATTGCCGTGGCTATTCTCCATCCGGGTATGGTGAGTACAGACATGACAGGTCATAATGGTATTCCTACCCAGGAAGCTGTTCAGGGACTTTTAGCCCGCATTGATCAGCTCAACTTGGAAAATTCTGGTACGTTTTGGCACGCGAAGGGGGAAGTATTACCCTGGTAAATTAGGGGCTGCTGAATAAGTGCTGTGGTGAGGGGGAGCGGGGGAAGCCAATGTTCCAGACGTGCCATGGCACGTCTGGGAGCTGGGGGAGCGTTCTCCCTTGGGAGCAACTGATCTCCTAACCTATCCTCGTAGTGCTATATATATAAGGATGCGATCGCGTGACCAAAATTCCCGTCCTTTGGTGATTGCTCACCGAGGCGCAAGTGGCTATCGTCCCGAACATACCCTCGCGGCTTATGAGTTAGCGATACGGATGGGGGCGGATTACATTGAACCCGATTTGGTGATGACACAGGATGGGGTATTGGTGGCGCGTCACGAAAATGAAATTTCGGGTACTACCGATGTGGTGACTCGTCCAGAATTTCGAGATCGCCAAACCACTAAAATAATTGATGGGCAAACTGTCACGGGTTGGTTTACTGAGGACTTTACTCTGGCTGAACTAAAAACCCTACGAGTCAAAGAACGATTACCTCACCTGCGTTCGACAGAATTCGATGGGTTGTTTGATATCCCTACTCTGGTAGATATTATTGAGCTAGTTCAACGCCAAAGTGCTGCTACTGGATGCATGATTGGCATTTATCCAGAAACCAAGCATCCCACCTACTTTAACGCGATCGGACTCTCGTTAGAAGAACCGTTGGTAACTATCCTCAACCAGTACGGATTGGGCGATCGCAATTCTCCTGTGTTCATCCAATCCTTTGAAACGGCGAACTTGAAAGCGCTGAAGCAAATCACCGATGTATCCTTGGTACAATTAGTGAACGACATCGGTCAACCCTACGATTTTATTGCTCATCCTCAACACCATGACAATAGCAATCGGACGTATGGAGATCTGGTAACGCCTCAGGGGTTACGGGAAATTGCGGATTATGCAGATGCGATCGGGGTTAACAAACGTTTAATTGTACCCACGGGGGCAGATGGTTACTTATTACCCCCTACCTCCTTACTCGATGACGCTCATGCTCAGGGTTTGCAGGTTCATGGCTGGACATTCCGCAATGAAGAGGTTTTTCTCGCCCCCGACTATCAAGGTAATCCTGAGTTGGAGTATCAGCAATTCTATCGGCTGGGAATTGATGGACTTTTCAGCGATTTCCCAGATACGGCGCTTCGCGCTGGGCAATAGGCAATAGGCAACACCTCGGCTTCGCTCGGTGTGTCATAAGCAATAGGGTGGAGAAATACTGATTATATAGGGCTTTTAGCAGTTATTCAGCCTTTTGATTTGTAAATAGACCAGCGTGACCTGATGTAACTGAAATGCTTACTAGAGTTTGATTGTAGCGATTTATGGTTCGAGGCTCATTAGGAAAATAGTCTCTTGAGATGGCTGCACAGTTTATCAGATGAGACTGAGTTGACTTCTCTTTCACCGAATTTTCACGATTGAGATCTTTAATGCGGGTGGATGTGAGTTCAAGGTAAGCATGTTGCTCAATCAAGGCAATGGAGTTGAGTATCTTTCCGCCCAAAATAAACTTAAGGGCAAGATTCATGGGAATTTCCCGCTATGTAGATGTGAGGGGTATGTCTGGAACAACCTGCCAGGGAAAGAGTTCTATCTTCAGGAGGCTGAGTAAAATTACTTACTTGTAACTCAGTAGGGTGGGAGATGTGAAGCGAAACCATGTCAGTAATTCTATAGTAAGTTTAATGTTACGAAGTATTGCGTCATAATCCTTAATATAAGCAAATCTTACATTACAACTCTTAACATAGCCTTACTTTGTTAAAAAACTCTGACAAAATAATAAAAAGCAACCCATGCACCATAAGGATTTCACTGTTGCAACCCTCTAGCGAAGAATCGATATATCTCACTTGGACGGAAAAGAGAAGTCCCATCCGGCTCGACGAATAATTTAATCTGATTCAACGGATAACCGTAACTCAAACACCACTAAACCCAGGATGTATTTCCAATGTATTTCGGTTCAACTACAGTCATAGCCTATAGTCTACAGCTTTGGGTATTACGTTTAATTGCCTCTAACGCCGTAACCTCGGTGTACTCCTTACTCCAGAACTTCTGTAAAGAAAAATTAAGCCATAAGAGGCACTTATTAAGGCTGTATGAACTCTCAATGAAGCTTTGATAAAGATCACAGATTCTGTCTTTTCTCTTGCTATAGTTTAATTATAGAGCAGTGGCAGAAAAAGATTTCTCTCAAACTTCTACTAATCGGGTGCGCCACTGACAGGGTAACTCCAACAACTGAATAAAAAGTCTCTGACAAGAGCAATTTATCTCTCAAAATTTTAGGGCTAGGTTAATCACACCAAGCTCACAGGTTCGTACATCTACTCGGAGAAAAGAAAAATGAAACTCGTTGCATCTACCGCGATCGCTCTCAGCTTAACATTTTCTACTCAAGTTGGCGCAGCTCCTGTTTCTGCGAATGCTAACATGGAGAATAGAATTAGGCAAGACCAGCCTGTGAGTCCTCAACAGCAGATAGAGGATACGACTACCTCAGATTTTTGTATTCGATTTTGGGGGAGGTGTTGGTGAACCAATGTGCATTAAATGCGAATAATCCCTGCCCTGAACATAATCCTTATGAGCCATCCAAATAATTAAAGGCGTCTGTTCAAAGTCTATCTGTGCTTTCAACCTTTATAAGTGTGAGTTGTTAGACTCAGAATAGGTCTACGAGAAAGCACTTACTCCTATGAAACGACGTTATTACTTACTCTGGCTGGTTCCACCTATTGTCTTCTTCATTTTAATTCCAGTTAAGTCAGTTCAAGGGCAAATTGCCTCTGATGGAAGTTTATCTACCGACGTTAAGACTGCCGATAACCTTAACTTTACAATCACTGGGGAAAATCAAGCCGGAGAGAACCTCTTCCATAGCTTTCGCGAGTTTTCCATACCTACCAATGGATCAGCCTTCTTCAAAAATAGCCTGGATGTCCAAAACGTCATTAGTCGGGTGACTGGCGATTCCATCTCAAACATTGATGGCATGCTCAAAGCGAACGGTAATGCTAATCTCTTTCTCCTCAATCCCAACGGCATTATCTTTGGTTCCAATGCCTCCCTCAGCATTGGTGGCTCCTTTGTAGCAAGTACAGCAAATAGTTTGAAATTTGAAGATGGTACAGAGTTTAGCACTGACCGCATAGCCTCACCTGTGCTGACTGTGAGTATTCCTGTAGGACTACAATTTGGAACCGCAGCAGGACGGATAGTTAACCGTTCTCAAGCTAGTCCGGACGGAACAATGGGTGCAATTTCAGATTCAGTGGGTCTTCAGGTGCGGACGGGTAAAAGTTTAGCTCTAGTAGGGGGTGAAGTACTGCTAGAGGGAGGTGATCTGACTGCGCCAGGAGGACGGGTTGAGGTAGGAGGTGTTTCTGGTAATAGTTTGGTCAATCTGCAATCCACAAATCGTGGTTTTGCTCTCAATTATGAAAATGTTCAGAATTTCCAAGATATTCACCTGTCTCAAGAAGCTACGATTGATGTGACTGATCTAGGTCCTTTTCCACCTCCCATCGGAACAGGTGTTGATATTGGGAGTGGTGATATTCAAATACAAGGCAGGCAGGTAAGACTCACCGATGGTGCTCAAATTTCCTCTATCACCTTAGGATCAGTATCAGCTGGAACTGTGAATGTAACAGCTTCGGAGTCTGTAGAACTAATTGGTGTTTCAGCCAATGGCTTTTCAAGTAACTTGAATGCGGTCACATTTGGTGATGGGAATGCAGGAGACGTGAGAATTACCACGAGGCGATTAATTGTGCAAGATGGGGCTGGAATATCTACGGGTTCTATAGTTACGCCATTTGGCTCGGCTCGAGGTGAGGGAGGCAACTTAACCGTAACCGCCTCTGAGTCTGTAGAGATAAGTGGCAGCTCACCAATTGTGGGACCGAGTGGGTTAGCTGTTTCCAGTGAAGGGATGGGTGATGCTGGCAAGCTAACCATTCAAACTGAAAATTTGACAGTTCGAGATGGAGCTGAAATTACGGCTACTTCAAATCAAGCAGGAGGAGGTAACATCGATATCACGGCTGAAGATATTCGTCTACGCGATGGTAGCTTGATTAGTACCAGTGTTTTCGACAGTATCGGTGGTGGTGGCAATATTACAATTAACTCCGATGTTTTTATCGCCCTAGAAAATAGTGATATTCTGGCAAATGCGGTTGATGGCAGGGGTGGTAATATCAGCATTATCTCTCCCGTATTTCTGGCAGACTTTTTCTCCAGTGGTCAAGGGACAGCTGTAGGTCGCAACCCAGGTTCGTTTGAGCCATTTCGGGGCAATGACCGAGTGGATATTTCAGTCGAGGCATTGGGTAGCGGTGATGCTGGTAATTTATTTATAGCCTCGCTGAATTTGAATCAAGATTCCCTCTCGCCACTATCAACCAATTTTTTGCCACCAGAGCAAGTGATTGCTGATAGTTGCCTCACCCACCGCAATAAGGAGCAAGGTAGCTTTATTGTTACAGGTACAGGGGGTTTACCGAATAACCCCTATAATCCGTTACAGGGTAACTATTCCGTTACTCAGGTTCAGGGAATTAGTGGCGATGCTGGACAACAAGCTACTGCGCCAACAGTCAATTCTCAATCCTCAACTCCCAGTTTCTGGAAACCCGGCGACCCAATTCAAGAAGCTCAGGGTATGATGGTAACGTCTGATGGACGTGTAATCGTGGGTACGGCTCCAGAACTGGTCGCGATCGCGAATGCTGATGATTTAATCTGCTATCAGGCTGCATCGCAAGAGAAATAGGCTGCGCGATCGTTTTACCCAACCCACTTGAGGGATGATTATCCCTATGTAATATTTCGCAGATCGCTAATTCAAAGTTGAATGGCACTGACTGGTATGCTGGTGGGCATTGCCTACCCTACAGTAGTTCAAGGGTTCGGGCGATAAAAAAATGCTTATTTCAGTGCCATTAAATTTAAAGTTTTTGTAATAATTTATTCCTTCAAACCTAATTTTTCGGTTCCAATTACTTCGCCCTTGAATAAGGTAAGGAGAGAGAGCTGGGTTTCTAACCACCAAGGAGCGCTAAAAAATAAGATGTGGAAAGACCTTAAACAAAAAATTTGGGCGGGGCGAGGTGTCTGGACGGTTGCTCCTGGTGTGGCTGGACTCATTATTCTATTGCGACTTCTCGGCTTTTTACAGACTTGGGAATGGGCTGCTCTTGACCAATATTTTCGTTGGCGTCCTCAAGAACCTGTGGATGAACGAATTCTGGTTGTGGGAATTAGTGAGGCGGATCTAAAAAAAGTCGGACAGTGGCCCATTCCGGATAATGTCCTGGCTGAACTTCTCAAAAAAATTAAAGCGCAAAACCCGAGAGTGATTGGTCTTGACCTGTATCGAGATTTATCGGTTTTGCCCGGTCATGACGAATTAGTCAATGTTTTTGAAACAACTCCCAATTTAATCGGGATAGAAAAAATTAACGAGCAAGATCCCAGCGCTAGCGTAGCTCCCCCACCCGTCCTAGATCAACGCGAACAAGTTGGGTTTAATAACGTGGTGATTGATGCGGATGGTAAGCTGCGTCGATCATTGCTTTATATGGTTGAAAACGACGATCAAGTCACCGTCTCTTTTGGTATGAGACTGGCATTGATGTATTTAGCAGAGCAAGACATCATATCTCAACCTTCCCAAACGAATCCCCTGATTTTTCATTTAGGAAAGGGGACGTTTCAACCTTTTTCCGCAAATGATGGTGGTTATGTGAGTGCTGATGACGGGGGATACCAGATTTTGTTAAACTATAAGGGTCCGGCTCGTACCTTTCCCAGGGTGTCATTGACAGAGGTACTTGAAGACCGGATACCACCAGACTTAATGCGTGATCGCCTCGTTTTAATTGGGGCAACGGCAACTAGCTTGAATGATTTCTTCTACACCCCCTATAGTGGTGATAAAATTGCCACCCAAGAGCGCACACCTGGGATAGAAGTTCAGGCTAACATGATTAGTCAATTGCTGAGTTCAGCTCTAGAAGGGCGTTCTGGACTGAAAACTTGGTCGGAACCAATCGAAGGGATCTGGATTTTTCTCTGGTCTTTGACGGGTGCAACCCTGTGTTGGGTGTTGCGAGATGCAGGAGGTTTAGCTAAATTACTCCCTCGTTGGACAGTAATTAGCCTTTTGTTCGCACTTGTCGGTCTGGTCGGGAGCAGCTACTTAGCCTTTATCATCAGCAGTTGGTGGATTCCTGTGATTCCCCCAGCTTTGGCGTTATTGGGTGCCGCTACAGCAACGACAGGGTACATCGGTAACTTCGAGCGTGAAGAGCGACACACCGTTATGAATTTATTCGGTCGCCATGTCACCAAGCAAATCGCCGAAGCAATTTGGCGCGATCGCGAACAACTTCTCAAAGAAGGACGTCTACGTGGTCAGAAGATGACTGCCACGGTTCTGTTCTCAGACCTGAAAGGGTTTAGTACAGTAGCAGAAAATATGGGTTCGGAAGTGCTGATGGCTTGGCTGAATCAATATATGGATGCCATGGCGGGAACGGTGCTAGATCATGGCGGTGTTGTGGATAAGTTTATCGGAGATGCAGTTATGGCGGTGTTTGGTGTACCGATTAAACGCACGACATCCGCCGAAATTGACCAGGATGCGATCGCAGCGGTAAACTGTGCGTTAGCCATGGCACAAAAACTGCAAACCCTCAATCAAGAATGGCAACGTCAAGGCTATCCGCAAACAGCAATGCGCGTGGGAATTGCCACAGGGGATGTCGTCACAGGTAGCTTGGGGAATGCTCAACGGCTTGACTACACCACCCTAGGAGATAGCGTAAATGTAGCGGCTCGATTAGAAAGTTACGATAAAACTCTCGATGGAGGAATTTGCCGGATTTTAATCAATGAAGAAACATACCAGCATCTACACAATCAATTCCCCACGAAACAAATCGGTCAGGTGAGACTCAAAGGGCGCGAACAATTAACTGCCGTTTATCAAATTTTGCTGTAGTTGTTCAAAATGCCATGTATAATGATTTAGATTTTGTCAGCCAAGAGCGCTATTGAGTCCAAAAGTCTTCAGGCAAAATTTTTCCATAGCTGGAGTAGGTGCATCACATCCCAACCCTTTGTAAAAAGACCCTTATGAAACGAAGGACTTAATCTCATGAACACCACTCGGCAAAAATTAGTAACCATCATTGCCGGGACAGCTTCAATTGTTTCCCTGCAAATGTTCGGCTTTTTAGACCTACCTGCACCCCGGATTTTTTCGTCATCGAAGAATTTAGAAATTCTGACCTCGATTTGGAACGATCTACCTGCCAACGCAGAGTTAAACAAAACGTCAACCCATCGTTCGTCTAAACAATATATACCACCCGTGGCAACTAATCCACGGCGGACAATAGGCTCAGGTTCACGCGGCTGTCGCCAATCGTTAACCAATGATTTAGTCACATTGTTGATCCCATCCGAGGAGTATGCTGGACAAACCAAATCCGGTCATCCTACCTTTTTCTGGTACTTATCACAGCCTGTACCTGAAGGTGTACCGATGCGGTTTGCTCTCGTGGAACCCGGAGTTCCGGAACCGCTCTTTGAGAAACAAATCGACTCTCCCCAAGCCGGGATGATCCAGTTGCAACTTCCCAAAGACCGACCAGAATTGCAAACTGGACGAACCTACAAATGGTCAGTCACTCTGGTTTGTAATACCAAGCATCCATCGGCTAATCCCGTATTCATTAGCTGGATTGAGCGGGTATCCACACCAGCCGCTTTAGAACCACAACGGCTATCAACTCCTCCGACTAAGAACAATGTGCCAACACAGGTGTGGCGCGATCGCGCTTGGAGTTATGCTGAAGCTGGGCTTTGGTACGATGCCTTAGCTGCAATGTCCAAAGTTGAAACCGCGAATTCTAATGAGCTAGTTACCAACGATGATTTCCTGGCTCTGCTGGAGCAAGTTGGCTTGACTCAAGTGACGCAGCAAGAACGGCTTAACATTGCTAAAAGACCGTGACTGTCGAAGAGAAAGCGGTGTAAAGCGTGAACATTAGTGCAATACCGGGAGTAGGGATACATCATGTAACCCTGCTCCCTATTTTAGGGGCTGCTGAATAAGTCTTGTGGTGGGTAGGGAGCTGGGGGAGCTGGGGGAGCTGGGGGAGCTGGGGGAGATGAGGGAGATGAGGGAGATGAGGGAGATGAGGGAGATGAGGGAGATGAGGGAGATAGGGAAGTTAACTCAAAATGCTTACTGTTCCCTGTTCCCTGTTCCCTTACGAATGACGAATGACAAATGACCAATGACCAATGACCAATGACACTAACTCCAATTGCCAATTAGAATAAACGGCGACCAAACGGCTGGATGATTATAATTGACATTAGAAATCATCTTTAGCTGCGCCTGTCTTAACGCTTCTGCCCGGGTGATATCCGGTTGGCGCAGTTGGCTATAAAATTCGGCAATCAGCGGTACAGTTGCTTCATCATTGATATACCATAATGTCGCTACTGCACTCTCTACACCTGCTCGAACAGCGACACCCGCAATTCCTAATGCGGAACGATTATTTCCCGTTGCGGTTTGGCAAGCACTCAAGGTGAGCAGTTTCACCGCTTCTCGACGACCGCGAGACCGCAATAGATTGTCGAGTTCTTCAATACTAATTTGTTGATCATAACCGAGGATAAAGGTACTCTGGGAATCAACACCAAATTTGCCATGGGTTGCCATGTGAACCACGGGAAAATTTTTGCGTCGTAGTTTGTCTTGTAAGTTTGAGAATGTAAATTCCTGATTAATTAACTCTGTCCCGCCTAAGATTTCTTCAACCACATTTAACTCAGCTTCTACATTCGTCAGGGGGGCAAAGGGAGGTTTGGCAATAGTTAAACCCAGACTCAGCGCTCTTAACTGATTGTGATCTAACGGTTGGCTGGTGGTTAATGACAGACTGGGAGTAATCGCAATGGGATACTTCTCAATCAAAAAGTTTTGACCATCGTGCAGCGCACTCATGGGGATCTGACGCAAGACGCCATCGTTGATGAAGACTAATGTCTTGGGTTGCATGACGGCTAGATCAGCTTCCATGGGACGAATCAGCCGATTATAAATTTCTTTTGCTTGAGGAATATACTGTTCTGTGGTGCGTAGTTCCAGAAAGTAGCGTAGCTGTTCGATCTCGACTTCCATATCTTCCTTGCTGATAGGGATAGGATAGTTTTTTAGGGAACCATCAGGCGATCGCAGGATCATTTCGGTGCGATCATTCAAAATGATTGAATAGATAACAGCAGCATTGGCATCGGCTAACCCCTGCTCATTTTGAGCTTTATCTTTGGCGACTTGCACACATTCATCGCCGAAAAAGTTTTCCAACTCTGCCAGTTTGAGCAGTTCGACGATATCAATTACCTCTTTGAGGGGTGAAACCGTTTCTTGGGAGTTGACTTCGCTCAAATCGCTACTGGAAGCATTGAGGAGCAAATCAATTAATTCTCGATAAATGGGTTCAACCTGTTCCCGGAAATCCAGTTGTAGCTCTTTATTGGTGACTAAATCGCCGCGAATATTTTGCAACGTCGCGATCGCCCCTTCATAAGCAGAAATGGCTGAGGCGATGTTACCTCTAGCTTTCAGCATCCGCCCCGCTTGCCATTGCCAGCGATATAAACTATCAGAGGATTGAATTTGCTGGGCGCTAAATTCAGCTTGGCGGGTTAAATTCATCGCCGTGCTGTAGTCTCCGGCTGATTCATACAATTGTCCTAAGCTCCCTAGGGCAAAGGATTGGGCTTTGGCATCGCCTATTTTTTGGGCTACTGTTAAAGCTTGGGTTAAAAGCTGGATCGACTCCTGAGTTGAAGCCTCTGACTCGATCTGTTGAAAACTCTCGGCTAGGTGAATCAGGGTATAGGCTTTCTGTCGGGAATCAGGTATTCCAGGGAGGAGTTCTCTGACTCGTTGCCAATTGCTTTGGAGAAACGCCTGATCACCCTCACTCAAGGGTTCGGCTGAATTGTCAGCAACATTGGCTGAATGACGACTAATCACCCAGCGATTTAAATTCATTAAGGCTTTAATTTCGGTCAAACTTCCTAAGGCTTGCGCCGTTTCTAGACTTTGCTCGAAGAATAGTCTGGCTTGTGTCCAATCCTGAAGCGCCTCCTGGGTTAAGCGCGTCGCCTCTTGCACATCTCCTTCTAACTCAGCCACCTGCGCCTGATAACTGGATCGGCTGGCTCTGCTGACATAAACATTCCCCACGTTATTTAAAGCCGTGGCGATAAAACTGTTATTATTCAATGCGCGGGCAATTTTGAGGCTCTGTTTGTGGGCGGAAATCGCCTGATCATAGTTGCCTAAACTCCAGTGGGCATTGCCTAAAGCGCCTTGAGCGGCAGCTTCTGCTAAGGAATCTGGGTATTTAGTGGCGAGTTCAATGGCTGACTCTAAGAGAGTAATCGCTCGCGGATGTTGTCCCAAATCATTGTAAGCTTGGGCTTGTTCGGTTAATAGCCCAGCGATGCGTTTCTGGTTTTCGGCATCCGGTGAAGCCTGGTAAATTTGGATCGCCTTTTCCCAGTGCGCGATCGCCTGAGCCAGTTCCCCCGTTTGCCGATAGGCTAAAGCCAGGTTATTGTGAACAATTGCTCGATCATTTTCGTCGGTAATTTGAGGTAAGGCTTGTTCCCATAAGTTAATGGCTTGGGAAAATTCTCCGATTTGATAGGATGCAATTCCCTTGGACACAAGCTGTTTTTCAGAAGTCGGTGTGAGCAATTGCTGTTGTTGAATTTCTGTGGCGGGTTCGGCTTGCCCAGTGGACCAGGGATGAAAGCTGATACAAAAGACAAGGCTGGCTAAAGATAATCCAATAAATCGACGCCAAAACTGCCAACCGTGGGACATTTTTCGGAACAATGATAACAATTAACTCTATTTTATAAAATTTTGATCTGAACTGGGGAGTCTGAATTTGAGGGTTTTTGGGTTTCTCAACGGATAAAAACAGGGGACAAAGCGTCTCCTAAGCTGCTACTATATTGTATTTCTTCCGGTCACTGATGCTGAAAGTAGAACAAGAAATAAAAGAATATTACCGAGTATGAATGCTATGGGGGATCAATTGAGGTTTTGGCTCACTAAATGCTTGATAGCGATCGTCAGAATAATTAGGACAGGATTAACGGCTCTGACAACCCGATACTCGAATCAACCGTTTATTCTCTGCTGCTTACCCTCTCCCTTTTGCGATCAACAGTCCGGGGTTTCTCTGCATCCTTGTCAACTGATGACCTTTGCGCTACTGGTTTATGTTTAAACGGTTTCTTTGGGCTTTAAATCTGGTGTACTTGAGCTGGAGTGGTATCGCCTTAGCTCAAGACTTGCCATCGATGAGCCAAACGACTCCAGAGATTCCACCGGGTATCCTGGAACCCACTCGTCCCAATCTGCCTTCTTTGCCGACGACGCCCCCAGAGATGCCTCCATCACTTCCCCCCCTCACACCCACCCCAGAACCCTTTCTGACGCCATCACCCGATGTGGAGGTTAATGTCACGGTTGAACGAGTTGAGGTATTAGGGAGTACGGTTTTTTCCTCAGAACAATTGCAAGATGCTGTTGCACCCTTTATTGGTCAAAATGCTTCGTTTGAAGAACTCTTAGCGATTCGCACGGCGATTACCGAGTTATATACAGACAATGGCTACACCACTTCCGGTGCATTTCTCCCGTCTCAGGATATTACCGATGGTGTGGTGAGCATTCAGGTGGTTGAAGGGAGCCTTGAACGCATTGATATTCAAGGATTAGAGCGTTTGCGGGATGATTACGTGCGATCGCGGATTCAGTTGGCGACGCAAACCCCGGTGAATATTCGTCGCTTAGAGGAAGCGCTGCAACTGCTGCAACTTGATCCGGTACTCGATCAAATTCAAGCCGAGTTATCAGCAGGAACCATGGCTGGAACCAGTGTGTTAACCCTAGAGATAGAAGAGGCAAAACCTTGGATGAGTTCTGTGACTATAGAGAATCGAGACTCTCCCAGTGTCGGTTCCTTGGGGGGAACAGTGAGAATAGAGAATCGGAATCTATTGGGATTAGGCGATCGCATCAGTGCCGATTATGGCATAACCGAAGGGGTGGATCAGTATAGTCTGAGCTATGAAATCCCTCTCAATCCCAGGGATGGTACGTTAAGTCTCAGCTATAACCGTAGCGATAGTGATATTGTTGAAGATCCGTTTTCAGTCTTAGATATTAACTCTAACTCAGAAACCTTGTCTGTGGGATTTCGCCAACCAATTGTCCATACGCCGACGAGTGACTTTGCCTTATCCTTGTCCCTGGATTTGCGTCAAAGCCAAACCTTTGTCCTGGATGATATCCCGTTTTCCTTTTCCCTGGGACCCGAAGACGGGGAATCGAAAGTCACTGTGGTGCGGTTTAGTCAAGACTGGCTTAACCGTTCCACTGATCGCGTCTTAGCCGCGCGATCGCAGTTTAGTTTTGGCTTGGATGCGTTTGACGCCACCATCAATGATACGGGTACTGATGGGCGGTTTATGAGTTGGGTGGGACAGTTTCAGTGGGTGCAGGCTTTAGGGGCTGATAGTATCATTATTGCTCGTGCGGGAGCGCAACTGTCGAATGATTCGCTCTTACCGCTAGAACAGTTCAGTATTGGTGGAATTGATACCGTGCGAGGGTATCGCCAAAATCAGCGCGTGGCTGACAATGGAATTATTGGTTCTGTGGAAGTTCGTTTCCCGATTATCAGCCAACCTGAGGGCATTGGAACTGTGCAAATTGCTCCGTTTTTCGATATTGGCACGGTTTGGAACCACGAGGATGAGGTGACTAATCCTAACACCTTAGCCAGTCTTGGGTTAGGACTGTTGTGGCAACGTGATCCGTCGTGGTCAGCACAACTGTATTGGGGAATTCCCCTCAATAGCGTTGAAGATGAAGGCGGTTCTCTACAAGATAATGGAATTACCTTTTCTATTCTTTTTCAGCCTTTTTAGGCGATCGATAACAGTGGAATATAATATCCGGTAAAATCACCATGACTCCTGATTCCGGATTGATTAACGTCGCCACAGATCAGCGATGAAGCGATAGAAGAGGAAGATGATAAACGGAAAGCTTAAACCGAGACTCCAGATAAAAATGGGTGAGGATAAAAACGAAACATCGGTGTAGGATTTCGGCTGGGGTTGTTGTACGGAAATTGCGGTAGCGGTTAAGCCGCTAATCCCCAGCACAATCCCAGCTAAGGCAATGGTATTATTGAGAGCGCGATCGCTCTTGGTTTGCTCTTCGGCTGGGGGAACTTCAGTAAGAAAGAATGTATCGCTCAGAGTAAAAGCAATAGACAATAATTTTTTGACTTTTTCCAAAAATTAACAAGAAATGGGTTTGTTTTGTGGTAAAAAAGAGCGGTCTATGTTTATTCCAGTCAACCGCTCAATCAATAATGCTACCCAAATTCTATCACAGTTAGCAAGAAGCCAGAGACGATACAGCAACTTCTGGATTGGTCTTTATGGATTGACTTGGACTATTGGATGTGATTTTTGGACACGACTCAAATAGGATTGCTATATTACTGTTCAATACATTATGATATGTCTCTAAGCCACTTCCATTTTACATCCCTCTTGCTCCCCTCTCCCCAGAGTGGGAGAGGGGCTGGAGGTGAGGGGTTTTAGTTAACATCAATATCACGATACCCTTGGCGTATTTTAACAATTCAATCAGTTTGAGTAAAGGGCGACCCGATACAATTGAGTGGATGGGTAGCGTTCATTGAGGCAGGCGGGTCGCCCCTACAGCATCGTCGGCTTGTGTTTGTTCAATCCTGTTTAAATATTTGCCGAATGTAGGCTGAAATCCCCTCCAAATAAACAATATATTCCGCTATCTCCCTCACCTCACCACTGATTCAGCAACCCCTATTGATGTCGGATCATGTCATAGATTTTCACATACTTAGATGCCGAAGCACTCCACGAGTAATCATACGCCATACCTTGAATCGCCAGTTTACGGAACTCTTCTGGATAGTCATACCACAATCCCAACGCCCGATCCATCGCGGATTCTAACGCATAGTAATCGGTGTGACTGAATACATATCCATTGCGTTTGTCCATGGGATGAGTCAAGTCGTGATCGCGGTCAAACACGGTATTGACCAGTCCCCCTACACTCCGCACAATTGGCACGGTTCCGTACTTTAAGCCAATGATCTGAGTCAATCCGCAGGGTTCGTAATTACTCGGAACTAGCATAAAATCGGCTCCAGCATAAATCAAATGAGATAATTCCTCATTAAAGCCCAGTTCCAAATGGACATCAGGGTTATCATTTAAGTAGTATTTTTCGTGCCAGAACCAGGAATTAATTGCCGCCGCTGTTGCTGACCCTAACAAAACGAATTGAGCGCCCTTGTGCAGAGAGTAATAGATAGCATGATGGACAAGATGAACACCTTTTTGATCATCTAAACGACCAATAAACGCCACAATTGGTTTATTAGCATCTTGAATTAACAGCCGTTCCCGCAACGCTTTTTTATTTTTCGCTTTGTCTTCAAAACTATCCGGGGCGTAGTGATAGGGAATATAGCGGTCTTGTTCCGGATTCCAAAAATCATCATTAATGCCGTTGAGAATTCCGGTAAACTTATCCTGATGTAAATGTAATGTATGACCTAACCCACATCCGATGGGCGTGAACCGAGCTTCCCAGGCATGATGGGGAGAAACTGTCGTTATCGCATTGGCGTAAACAATACCGCCTTTCATAAAGTTTAAGGCAAAGGGATTAAAATTATCTTTCAGGCGATCATCCTGAAAATAATAGCCTTCTCGATTCAACCCGGTTGCCCACAGGATTTCACTTCCCCCCATTCCTTGGTGTTTAAAGTTATGAATGGTGTAGCATATCCGTTGATTTGCCATGCCATGATATTTATAGATCTCAAACAGCATGACTGGGAGTAAACCCGTCTGCCAATCGTGACAGTGGATCACATCAGGACGCTTATTACTCTGAAGCAGAAACTCTAAAGTGGCTTTACAAAAGAAAGCAAACCGCATGTTATCGTCATCACAACCGTAGTAGCAGCCACGATTGAAGAAATTATCCTGGGAATGAGGTTCGATAAAGAAACAGACTCGTCCATGAACCCAACCACAATAGACAGAACAGTGAATCGCTGCACCGTACCAGGGTACCCATAGATTAATATAGGCATCATGGAGTCCCCAGATGTGGTCATAGCGCATGTTGTCGTATTTGGGCAGAATTAGCTCAATGCAATGCCCCTGAATCTCTAATTCCCGACTCAGACCATATACCACATCCCCTAAGCCGCCGGCTTTGATCACAGGGGCGCATTCAGAGGCAACCTGGATAATGTACATTCCGCTTCCTCACTTAATCATCCCGTTTATGTAAACTAAGATGTTGTACCATTTTTCGTCAGCCTCTGTCATCCGCTAAGGATGTATAGACGTAGCCTGCTACGTCTAGGAACAGGGGCGTTTGTGGTTGATTCGACTGAGACACCATGGGAAATGGATATCCCGTAGGGTGCGTTAGGCGCTGGCTTGACATATAGTGGGGCTTTTTAACCTTTTGCGCCGTAACGCACCAATCAATAACGGTGCGTTACGCTTTCGCTAACGCACCCTACGTGACATAAAGTCTAGGAGCGAGCTAAACGAATCATGTACGTATTAATCGGCGGCGCGGGATTAGTGGGATTGAGTTTAGCCCAGCAGTTAGTGGAATTAGGACATACGATCGCGATTATTGATGCAGACCCTGCGGCTTGTCGGTATGCTCGCGAACAAGTGGGGGTGATGGCATTTGAAGGGAGTGCTGTCACCACCCAAGTGTTACTCGAAGCCGGGATTCGCAAAGCCGATGCGATGGCGGCGGTGCTGCGAGATGATGCGTTAAATCTGGCAATGGTTACTTTGGCTAAACATTTTGGTGTTCCCCATATTGTTAGTCGCATCCGCCAACGGGATTTTAAGGAGCCTCTACGGATTGCGGGCGCTCATCATATCATTAGCACAGTTGACTTAGCCGTCAATCGCATGGTCAATGCGATCGAATATCCGGAAGTGGAATCGATTATGCACTATGAACAGGGTCAAGTAGAAGTGTTTAAACTGGGAGTACCGGGGGAATCGGATGTTGCAGGGCGTACTGTGGCTCAAGTGATTCAGGATTCTCGGTTTCCAGAGGGGTCTTTAATTATTGGTTATCAATCCCATCCTCATGCAGATTTAGTGATTCCCAATGACAATACGGTACTTGAACCCGGATCAACGATACTCGTGGTGACAAAAGCGGAATTGTTACACCAAGTCATCGATTTTTTAGGGGTTGGTTCTAAACTTGCACCACTTTCATCGATTGAGGGAACAGGGAACAGGGAAGGGAGATGAGGAAGATGGGGGAGATGGGGGAGATGGGGGAGAGAATTTACAAATGACGAATGACAAATGACAAATGACAAATGACAAATGACAAATGATTCAAGCTCAGCTAAGATTTTCCAGCTTTAATGACTATCTGTCTTATGATGACGGGACAGACAAGCTCTACGAATTGTATAACGGAAAGCTGATCGAAGTGCCACCAGAATCAGGAGAAAACGTTGCGATCGCGACTTTTTTACTCTTGCAGTTTGTTCCTCTCCTGAACTGAATCTTACTGCTGAAACCCTATTGAACGCAGGTCATTAAATCAGCGAGAGGCAATTATTAACCAGGATAAGGGCGGGTTTTGTTGTACAGTTATTCGTTAGATGCATTACGTTGGTCTCTAAACCCGCCCCTACAGTTCCGTGCTGCACTAATCATCTTCTAATTTTAACAACAGCTCATCAATTTGTTTAATCCGCTTTTGTACCACGACTTCAGACAGAATCCGCTTACGCAGGGCATCTGTTAATGCCCCTTTTTCTGCTAAAAGTAATTGCCGACGAATGGCTTCTAGTTTCGTGCGATCGCTGCGATTTTCGGGTGAATTTTCTGAACGTTGGTTATAGATTTCTCGCAAGGTTCTATCAGCGGTGGCGACTCGCAGTTGATAGGAGGCTCGCATTTCTTCGTAAATTGATTTCGGTAATACTCCAGTTTTCAGGAGACTCGCTAATTCATCTTGTGCCGCTTTAGCTGTCATCAATTGAGCTTGCAATTCCTCAATTTGTTGATAGGATTCTGACCGATAGGATAACTTTAAATGCCGTACCACCCATGGTAAACTTAACCCCTGTCCCACCAAAGAAACCAAAACAATTCCCAAAACGATCGCCAGCAGCGTCTCTCGTCCGGGTAAATCAGCAGGTAGACTCAAGGCTAAGGCGGTGGAGAGGGAACCTTTAATATTACCAGCTAATAGGATATGTCGCCAACGCATCGGAATTGGTTTGTCAAAAAAACGGACGAATGCTAACAACGGATAAACGGTGAGAAGACGCCCCCCTTGATAGGCAATAAAGGCTAAAAGTATAGCGGGTAAAGTCTGCCAAATGGTAATAATATTTATCTCTAAGCCAATCAGCAAGAAAATAAACGTATTCACGCCAAACCCCGCATATTCCCAGAAGCTAAATAACGTAACTTGATTCGATGCTGATGTTACTTGTGAATGTTCAAAATTACCGACAATGAGTCCAGCGATGACTACAGCAACAACACCGGATACGTGTAATAATTCTCCCGCTTGAAATGCACCTAAGGCGAGAGCAACGGTGAGCAAAAGTCCGCCCAAGGGATCTTGCGTTTGGCTCAATAAGCCAATACTCAGATATCCCAACGCCGCGCCGACTAAAGCCCCGCCAATTAACACGAATAAAAATTCTTGAATCACATCCAGCGCGGATAAGGCTCCCGTTTCATGCATCGTCAAAATTAGGCTAAATAAGACCAAGGCGACATCATCGTTGAGGAGGCTTTCTCCCTCAACCAGAGTCACCAGTCGGTGAGGAACCGAAACTTCTTTAAAGACAGCAATGACTAAAGCGGTATCGGTAATGGATAAAATCACACCCACCATCGCAGCGGGTATCCAATCAAGACCTAATTCGAGTTTCAATAAAACTGAAGTAATTCCCGAACAGATCAATACACCGGGTCCTGCAAGTAAAGCAATCGGTTTAATCGTGCTGCGGAGGCGGGAAATATCAGTATTAATTGCCGCTTCAAATAATAGAATCGGTAAAAAGAGATTAAAAATCAGCGCCGAATCTAACCCGATGCGACTGGGTAAGAGTTCCGTAATCGCTAATCCGGCTAACACTAACCCCGTAATATACGGGATACGGAATCGTCGCGAAATCAACGCCACACCTGTAGCGACGAGTAACAGAATAATCAGGAAACTGACGACTTCCGCCACATTCCCATTACTCTCGCTGACGGGAACCGCCAGGAAGAGGCGATCGCTAAACCATTGCCCAGGGTTTGTGAGTGTTAAGCTGGTGATGCTATTCGTGATCAATGAATTCACTCTTGGCTCAATCCCGTATCTTTCATATAACTTAACAACCAATTCGCCATCGTAGCTCGACGAGTCTGTCTCCGACCAAATTCGCCAATTTTATAGCCTTTAAATCCTAACTCTTCTTTTAATAACTGTTTATTTTCCTTGGGAATTGAACGAGTGAGTTTAGTGGTGGCGGGACGACTCTCGATAAAGTTGGGGGGTTCTGGATAGTTTTCGTACCATTCTGGAGGTACGTTGGTACAATCCCATTGGCTTGTTTCTGGGTCATAGCGATACCCCAAATAATGCCAGACAAGCTGATTGACGGTATCATCATCCAGTTCTTCGTTCAAGATTTGCCAAAGGGTTTCGGTATTGAGTGGAGGAATTTGAGGCATCAGTTTAACAGTTTTGAGTTTTGGGTTTTGAATGTGTAGGGGCGGGTTTGACGACTATCCTTTCTTGGCTAACCCAGATGCGACTAAACCCGCTCCGACTTGACCCTTCGCTTTTCGGGCATGGTTTTGAGCGGCTATTTGGCGCTAGCCATTGATGATAATGTTACCTCAAAACCTGTTCTTCTGGAGTCGGATAGTGTTGAGTGTAGAGAAATAACCGGGTACGTCTGGTGGTGAGTTAATCCTAAGCAGAAGGTTTGGCTAACAGGACTTGTGCGTACCTGATACCTATTTAACCAATAAGGTAGAGTACAAAAGATGCACTCACATTGATGTATAATCATATAAGTAATATTGTGAAATTATGTCAACCTGTGGTTTAGGCATAATGTTGACAAAAATTTCAATGTTATTCATAAAAATAGGGTGGGCAATGCCCACCCTACAAAGATGCGATCGCGGATTGGATGGCTTACTGCCAGACAAACACTTTGGCTTCGTATCCGCCAAGGTCAAGGGTTAAAGTGTTGTTGCTGGCTTCCACCTCATAGTTACCTGTCCATTCGTGCCAAATTCCATTCTCCGGAAAGTTGGAAAGAGTATATCCAGTGAGGAAATTATCAGAAAAATTGGCAACGACAGCAACACGAGAGCCTTCACCATTCCAGCGCACATACGCCATAACTTTGGTGTCTGCATCTTCAAAGAAGAAATTAATGTTCTCTGTATAGAGAGCCTGATTGTTTTTTCGCAGTCCGATTAACCCTTTATAGTAGTCGCACAACCCGCGATTATAATCATTACTCAGTAGTTGCCAATTAATCTTTCTGGATTCAATGGATTTCGGCTGATATTCCCCGAACTCTTCACCCATCCAGAGTAAGGGAATACCGACTGCTGTCATTAACAAAACTGCCCCTAACTTGAGCCGTTTGAAAGCTTCTTCATCAAAGATTTCCCGATTGGCTAACTCAACCATCAGGCGTTCGTGATCGTGGTTACTTAGGTAATTTACAACATTAGTCGCTCCCAGGTAGCCTTGACGCTTACAATCAATTACATCCTTAAGGGATTCTAACTCAAACCTGTCACCACAGATGTGAGGTTTAACGGTGTGGTAAAAGCTATCATGCCAGCAACCATCCATCGGTCCATCAAAATTGGTGATGCTAGGATTTTCGGGGATGTATTCAGCCACGTTGTAAAATGGCTTTGCCTCTGCCGTTTTTTTAGTCTCTTGGACAATCCAATGCATAAAATCGTAGCTAGCCATTTGTCGCGCAGCGTCGTAGCGAATGCCATCAATATGATATTCAGTGATCCAGAAACGAACCACATCACCGATAAACTTCCGCGCTGGGTAAGTCTCTAGCTTTTCGTCATAATGTTCGTAGTTGAATTCGGGTCCCCAGTTATTATCTGGGTCACGGGGAGAGTTATGATACCAGTAATCATGGTCAATTTGGGTGAGGGGGCTTTCCGCTTCTGAGTGGTTGTAAATCCCGTCCATGATTACCCGAATTCCTTTGCCATGACACTCATCGATCAGATGTTTCAATTCATCTGTCGAACCATAGCTGGACTCAGTAGCAAAGAAGTAGCGAGGATTGTACCCCCAACTGTAGTCACCGGGATATTCTTTGATAGGCATTAACTCAATGGCGTTAATTCCCAATTCCACCAGATAATCTAACTTTTCAATAACATGCTGGTAATTCCCCCGTGGATAAGGATCATCTTCGCCACCGGAAAAGTCACCGACATGCATTTCATAGATGACTAATTCATGGTCAGGAGGTAGGGGTTTATTATCATGCATCCAAACGTAATTATCAACGATGCGTTGTCCATCTTTGAGCCGCACGACGCAGTTTTGAGTCGGATCTTCAATATCGGTAGCGTAGGGATCATTGACCTCTACCCATTGATCAGCTTCAAAAAACCAAGATTTTGATTTAACCCGGAATTTGTATTTATAAATACCATCTTCAAGTTCAACGGACGTGCGAAAATACCCCTGCTTATCTTTCTGCATGGGAATTTCTTCCCAATTGGAGAAACAGCTAACCAATGAGGCTCCTTCGTTGTAAGGAGCAAATAAAGCAAATTCAATGGCAGCAGTCATTTATTTGATCCCCTTAGGGTAAAATAAGGATTGTTTAAACATGATGCTTATCATAAGCGGTATTTTCCAGAGATAGCTATCTAGCGGAAGATAGATATTGCAATGCCTCGGTCATTGTTATTGCCTCTTCTCGTCTTCAATTTAACGTTGATGGGTTGGCAATTTGCTCCTCTTGTCGTGGACGTGAGGATTGTCCTCTTTCACTAGGAGTTCCCCAACTCGATACACCCGACTGGAGGATATATTTTTCCCAAGTCTTAAGTAATATAAACAGGTGAGGACAAGTTTACCTCCTGACTGGCGGCATTGCCTGACAGTTCTCACCATCTGAACCCACAATCCACTGATGGACTGTAGCGCAAAATCCGAGTACTTCCATCATCAGAACACAACTATGGCATCCTCCGACTCCCAAACCTCTATTCCTGAACCTTCAAACCAAGAGTGGGAATCCTCGGATTCTATTATCTCTGAGGCAGACCAACCCATACGAAAATCATCACCCACGCCGAAATTATGGCTGGGATTGTTACTCACCCTGTTAGTTTTCGGCGGTGGGGGTTGGGCGGCTTGGCGTTTTCTACTGCAAAATAACTCACCGCCAACGTCTCAGCAATCTCAAGCCACTCCGGTAAAACTGGAGCAAGTCGAATCAAGTACCCTGGAAGACAGTTCTGTGTTTGTGAGTACCTTAGAGGCAAAAGAAAAGGTAGAATTGCGACCTGAAACGGCGGGTCGAATTACCCGAATCGTTGCTTCATCAGGCGATCGCGTCCAAGCTGGAGATTTAATTCTACAACTGAAGCCAGAACGCAGTGAAGCGGAACTCAGAAGTGCGATCGCCAATGTGAATGCACAAACCGCTACCCTGAATAATGCACAAGCGGAAGTCAGAGCCGCCCAAGCCGATATTGCTCGTCTCAAAGCGGAAGAGGGACGTCAAGCGGCTGAATTGCAAAGCCGAGAAGCGGAACTAGAACTGGCGCGGGTGAACTATCAACGCGCTGAACAGTTGGTATCTCAGGGGGTTCAACCCAGACAAGAACTCGATGATAAAACACGCGATCGCAATCAAGCGATCGCTGCTCGTGATGCAGCCGCTCAAGCCTTAGCCGCCTCCAAGGAAGCCCTGAATGTCGCACAAGAACGAGTCAAAGCGGCTCAAGCCACGGAAGCTAGAGTCGCTGCTAACTTATCTAGTGCAAGGGCGGATGTGGCGGTAGAGGAGGAAGATTTGCAATCGAATCGCGTCGTCGCTCCCATTGATGGAGTGGTTGGGGATATTCCCGTCAAAGTGGGAGACTATGTAAATGTGGGCGATACTCTAACCACCATTACTCAAAACCAAACCCTAGAAGTCGAAATCCCGATTGACGAACAGGACAAAGAAAGGATGCGTCAGGGACTCACTGTTGAGTTGCGAAATCAAGGTATCCCAGATACTGAACCTGCGATCGCAACAGGGCGGATTAGCTTTATCTCACCGCAAGTGGATAAAAATACTCAAACTCTCTTGACAAAAGCCACATTTTCTAATCCAAATGGTCGCCTGTACGATCAACAGAAAGTGGATGCACGAGTCATCTGGGAAAAACGTCCAGGCGTGTTAATTCCGGTTAATGCTGTATCGCGTCTGGCGGGAAAACCTTTTGTGTTTGTAGCACAACCGCCGGAGGAAGTTAAACCGGGCGCACCTGAACTCATCGCCAAGCAACGCCCTGTGACGTTGGGTGGTATACAAGGGAATCGATACCAAGTTATCGAGGGGATAGAACCTGGCGATACAATCGTTGTCTCCGGTATCCTTAATTTGTCTGATGGCGCTCCGATTATGCCAGATTCTTAGTTATTGCTCATTGGTCATTTGTCATTGGTCATTTGTCATTTGTTTGTTCCCTTTGCATTTAGAAGGGCGGGTTTAGTCAAATTGTCACTGCGTAGCCATAATTTATCGGTACAACCCGCCCCTACATCCCTGTTGCCTGTTGCCTATTGCCTATTGCCTATTGCCTATTGCCTATTGCCTATTGCCTATTGCCTATTGCCTATTGCCTATTGCCTGTTGCCTATTCCCTGTTCCCTGTTCCCCATTCCCTGTTCCCCTAAAAAATGTTTGTCGAATTTTTTATTAAACGACCTGTATTTACAACTGTTTGCTCCCTGATTGTCCTGTTAATCGGAGCAATTAGTATTCCCACGCTTCCCGTTGCCCAATATCCCGATATTAGTCCCAAACAAGTTAGTGTCCAGGCGAACTATAACGGTGCTGATGCTCAAACCGTGGAAAATGCCGTAACGACTATCTTAGAACGGTCAATTAATGGTGTTGATGGAATGCGCTACATGACCTCCAGTAGTAGCAATGATGGCACCAGTTCGATTAATATCACCTTTGCCCCAGATAAAGATCAAGATATTGCCGCAGTTGATGTGCAAAATCGCGTCTCTTTAGCCGAACCTCAATTACCAGAATCTGTACTCCAAACTGGGGTGACGGTAAATAAAGAATCTACCAATTTCCTGATGGGATTTGGTTTGTACTCAGAAAATGGTGAGTACGATAATCTCTTTTTAAGTAACTACGCTGACTTGTATTTGGTAGACGCCCTAAAACGGGTGAATGGGGTGGGAAATGTGCAAATTTTTGGCGAACGTACTTATGCGATGCGGCTTTGGCTTGACCCCCTGCGTCTGGCGAGTCGGAATCTGACGGCGCAAGATGTGGTGGATGCACTGCGGGAACAGAATATCCAAGTCGGCGCAGGGCGTATCGGTCAACCCCCCGCGCCAGAGGGACAGCAATATCAAATTGATTTACGGGCAATTAGTCGCTTGGAAACGGTTTCAGATTTTGAGGAACTGATTTTAGCCACGAATGAAGATGGCACGCTGATTAAACTTAAAGATGTGGGACGTGTGGAATTGGGGGCGCAAAGTTATGGCACGTTTCTGCGATTTCGGGCAAATGAAGCCGTCGGATTGGGAATTATTGCTGTTCCTGGGAGTAACGCTTTAGAAGTCGCCGCTGCGGTGAAAGCGGAAATGGCAAAATTGGCGCAGCAGTTCCCGGCGGGGATGACTTATGATATTGGATTTGATACGACCGATTATGTGAATCAGTCCCTCTCGGAAGTGATATTCACGCTGTTTAAAGCGGTGGGATTGGTGGTGTTGGTTATTTTTGTCTTTTTACAGGATTGGCGTACTACGATTATTCCCGCAATTACAATTCCGGTATCCTTAATTGGTACGTTTGCCTTTGTCAAGATTTTTGATTTTTCGATTAACAGTTTGACCTTATTTGGGTTGACCTTAGCCACAGGGATGGTGGTGGATGATGCGATTGTGGTGGTTGAAGATATCACCACAAAGATTCAACGTGGCGGGATTAAGTCTCGACAAGCGGCGATTATTTCCATGCGGGAATTGGTGGGGGCAATTATTGCTACGTCATTGGTGTTAATGGCGGTGTTTATTCCCGTCGCTTTCTTCCCCGGAACAACGGGGGCGTTATACCGACAATTTGCGTTAACCATTGCCTTTTCAATTGCCGTTTCCACATTTATGGCGCTGACATTGACGCCAACCCTTTCTGGCTTAATCTTGCGGCAAAAGCCAGAGGCGACGGGGTTTTGGGGTCACTTGTTTGACGGATTTAATCGGTTCTTAGACGGAATGCAGCGGCGATATCGGCGAGTTTTGATTATCCTAACTCGCGTGAAAACCCTGGTGATTGTGGTGTTTATTGGTTTATTAGCAGTAACAACTTGGGTTTACGATAAGGTTCCAGGTGCGTTTCTCCCCGATGAAGACCAAGGTTATTTTATTACGATTGTTCAAGGACCGGAAGGTTCGTCACTCAACTACACTCATGATGTGATTGAGCAGATTGAAGATATTATTTTACCCTTGGATGAAATCAGAGCTACGTTTGCCGTGGGTGGTTTTAGCTTTAGTGGCAATACGGCGAATAGTGGTGTCGTTTTTACCACGCTGAAGCCTTGGTCAGAACGAACTGATCCGTCTCAATCTGCCGAAGCGATTATTAATAAAGTCCGGGGTGCTTTATTTGGGATTAAAGAAGCCAGAGTCTTGCCTTTTAACCCACCTTCCATTCGGGGATTAGGTAGTGTTAACGGCTTCCAATTTCAACTGCAAGACCGCCGAGGTAATTTTAGCTTAGAGACGTTGATTGAAAATATGGGGAAATTGCTAGGTGCGGCGAATCAGAATCCCCAGTTAGAGCAGGTAGTGAGTTTTTATCAAGCCAATACCCCCCAGTTACAGATTGAGGTGAATCGTAACCGGGCGAAGGCGTTGGAGGTGGATATTGATGATATCTTTGATACGTTGCAGACCTATTTAGGGTCGCGTTATGTGAATGACTTTACCCTGGAACGACGCACCTATCGGGTTTATGTTCAAGCTGACGCCCAATTCCGCTCAAATCCTGAGGATATTAATCAACTCTATGTGCGTTCCGAACGAGATGAAATGATTCCCTTGGGGAATTTGGTCACGGTGACGCAAACCACAGGGGCGCAAACCATTAATCACTATAACTTGTTCCGCTCAATTGAGATTAATGGGTCAGCCGCGCAAGGAGTCAGTTCGGGAGACGCGATTCAAGCCATGGAAGAAGTCGCTGCTGAGGTATTACCGCCAGGATTAGGCTATGAATGGTCTGGATTATCCCTGGAGGAAATCCAGTCTGGCGGTCAAGCGACGATTATTTTCGGCTTTGGCTTAGTGTTTGTCTTCTTGGTGTTGGCGGCTCAATACGAAAGTTATATCGACCCGATTATTATTCTCTTGGCGGTTCCTCTGGCGATTTTAGGGGCGTTATTGGCGCAATCGTTGCGGGGTTTACCCAATGATGTCTATTGTCAGATTGGCTTGGTGATGCTGATTGGTTTAGCCAGTAAGAACTCGATTCTGATTGTAGAATTTGCCAACCAGCTACGCGACCAAGGGTTGACGCTGAGGAAAGCGGCGATTGAGGCGGCGCAGCAACGTTTACGACCGATTTTGATGACGGCGATTTCTACATTGTTCGGGATTTTCCCTCTGGTGATTGCGACGGGTGCAGGATCAGGAAGCCGTCAATCCCTGGGAACGGCGGTGTTCGGGGGAATGTTTGTCGCCACGTTCCTGAGTCTATTTGTGGTTCCTATCCTCTATATTGTGATCAAATCGGGGAGCGATCGCTTATTTAATTCCCCTGGCAAAAACCAGAAGACACCGCAGACAAAAGAACTTGAGCCGAAGCCTGAAGTAACAATGCGGTAATATTCGTTAAAGGAATGCCGCCAAATTCATCAAAAACGATGAACAAAAATTATCTAATGTTAACAAAGCCATAATTTTGTTGCAAAAATTGGCTTGAGAACTCCAGTTTCCCTAATCTTTGGTAAATGTAAACGTAGAATACAGCAAATTACTACAGTTTTTTTAAGTTTAGGTTAGGGAAAATGAATAGTAAGCGAATTATTTTCTCCAGCATTATCACTGGCATTGCGGGTGTAATCTTAGGCATCGGCGTGGCTGAAATTAATCATGCCGATCAGCGACCCAATGCCATGTCTCAATATGCCACAATTGGCGGGGTGATGGGATTAGCCGTTGGTGCAGGTCAACAGGCGCTGCGAGAATTAGAGCAAGTGTCAGAAGAGTCATAGAGTATCAGTTCAGAAACCCCCTTTTTGCCATGGCGACTGGAAGTCGCAGCTACACAAACAAAGTCCGCCTGCGCGGACTAGAATATACGCGGACTAGAATATAAAGGAGGTAGCTAACAAGGTAAGTCTTTAAACCCGTTTTAACGGGTTTTAGCTTTTAGCCAGAACTTTAGTTCTCGGCTATTTCTTAAGCAATTTATTCCAGGCATTGACTACATCTTGATCATCGAAATGACAGAACTTTTCTATGGTGACTGTGTATAATCAATTCAAGTAACCAAAAACAAACAACCGTTAAACCTGTCAACACTGTACCCGTGGCAAAACAAACACTATATCCAAAACGTGCTGCTAAATAGCCACTGACAAGAGACCCCACCATTGTTGCCACTCCGATAATTGAATTATAGACTCCCAACGCCATTCCTTCCTCACCTTTGGTTGCCAGACTTGCTACTGAAAGGGTACTAGCAACATTAATCACAGCCCAGGTCAAACCCGTAAACAGATGAGCAAATCCAATCATCACTAAACTCGCTGGTGTTGGCTTTAAAAATGCCAGAAGGGTAAAAACAATAAAAACTGCCACCCGCACGGCTGTTCCTAGAGTTTGCCATCTAATGCTGTCATGGTTTTGCACGAACCGACCGATGGGGAAATAGAGAAATGCCTCAATCAACGCCTTGCCAAAAATAATTAAGAAAATCAAGGAATTGGTCGCTCCCAAAACCTCAGCCAGAAAAATCGGGAAGGGAAGATAGACAATTTGAACGGCTAGAAAAAATAGAGCCGAACAAAGGTAATAAAGATTCAGGGGACTATAGAGTTTTTGATGAACCTGATTTAACCACTTTGGAGCTAGGATAAAGTAAATCATCCGGGATGGATAAAACAGCACTCGCCGTTCAATCACACCGACAGAGAGTCGTCCCAGTAACGATGGGCTAAATAGACGATTGGAACGAACCTGCTGCGGTTCCTGTACCCAGATTAAACAGAGAATTAAGCTGAGAAATGTTGCCCCAGATGCAAAAACAAATAAACTTCGCATCGCTGAGACAGTACCCCACGAATCCGAGACAAGTTCTTGCCAAATCCCGCCGCCAATTAAAGCGAGAACAAAACTCCAACCCCCAATTAAATAAAACCGACCAAATGATTGAGACCATTGTTTTTCGGGAATCGTGTCTAATACCAGGGCAGTTGATACAGGAATAATGGCTGCCATCACAAATCCTGCCGCTATACTGAATTGCTGCACTTGAACCAGATTGTCTGCCACACCAATCCGCCACATACACAACGCAAATCCGACATATCCCAGAATTAGAAACGGGCGACGGCATCCTAATCGGTCAGAGAGATTTCCCCACAGGATAAAAGCAACCACACCAGCCAGGGAGACTAAGGAATTGGTTTTACCTACATCGGTGATACTCCCACCAACGACTTGCACAATAAATAGGGGAAGTAGGTTAATGAAAAAGCATTCCCCTATTTTGTAAGGAACTAAATGGAAAAACCAAAGCGGCGTTGAAGATAACAAACTGATTTTAACCATAAGGTTTAGCCTGCTCATCCCGGTTTAGATAAATGTGAAAGGCACTACCGTTTTCAGCGAGTATCGCTATTCAAAAGTAGAGACGTAGCATCCTACGTCTTTTAAACATTCAAAGAAGTCAAAAGGAATTTTATGCGGCTCATTTACGGTGAGAACAAGCTACATAAGACTGCTTTAATTGTGCTATTGGCTTGGTGGCGAATTCCTGACTCTTTGTTGCTCAGAGCAAATTTTCTGAAGCCAACAATTTGTAGCGAAGCTGCCAAGCTAATACATATCTGTCCTGAGCAATATAGCCCGTGAATGCTAGATGTGAACGTTTCTGTTATAGCAATCGCCATAGCGGTTAGGACGCATCATTTATGTAGAGACGCGCCATGGCGCGTCTCTACCCTAACGGATATGAGGTCTCCTTTAAAATCAAATAAGTAGTATACATTTCTATATTCTTGAGTATACATCTTTTAACCATCAATGGCTTGTTCCTTTTCCCTGTTCCCTCCCCTGACAAAGTGAGTGCGGTAGAGACGTTGCACCGAACATCTCTACTCGTTCCTTAGTCAAAAAAGGCAACAATGTCAAGGATTATTTTGAAAACTCATAGACGACTAACAGTCCATGGGCAGTTCCCAAACCTTGCTGTAGGTTCCACTCTAGATTCCGCAACAAATAGGCAAGTTGGGGTTCAACTAAATTGGCTCTAGGGTCTTCAAAACACAGTGTCGGTGCTGTGCGTACCACGTTGCGAATTGTGCGGATCGCGTCTTGGACAACAGGAGGATAACCCGCTTGCGGTTCAGCAAGTAACTTATGAGGGTTGCGCCACTGATCTAGAGCCTCAATGCAGGCATAAACGACTGCATTCCAAGCATCTTGAAAATTCGAGAAGAAGCGATTGATGTGAGGATGATCCGGATGGGGATTGTACTTAAAAATTAACTGAGACAAATCGGTGCGACAGTTAATTTCATGTAGAGAGTTAATCGCCGCTCGAATTGGGGGCGCTTCGGGATTAAATTCACGGGTATTCATGTGGCGACCCACCAAAATCGAGCGATCGCACAATCGTCGCCGGGAAATCTTTACCCCTTTACTCTCCGCTACGGCGTGGATAAACTGATCGAACTCCTCGCCACCCCAATACCGAATCTCGAATCGTTCCACCTCAATTTCGCCCCTAGCATCTGGGGGATAGATGTAGGACATCGAGTAGGTATTCATCGTGGATTGCTTCCCAGCCGATTCTCCCCAGTAGCGGGGCCACTCATAGGAATAGCGAGCTAGAAAATCGCCCACAAAAATGCCTTTGTTTCCTATATGGTCGCAAATATCGCCAATCACTCTGGCTAATGAGCGATCGTTGAGGTGTGACAATGCCCCATAAGAAGAAAAGTAGATATCGTAGGCAGGTTCCCCCGCAGCAATGGGTAGCCCTTCATTCAAATCGGCGACCTCAAACTTGGTTTGTGGGTGGTCAGCATGGAGAGTCGCGGCTTTCTCAATCATCGCTGGACTGATATCCACACCCTTGTAGTGACCAATATCCTGATAATCCAGCACCGTCTTAATCTGAGCATCCAGTGTTGGCGGAGTTTGGGGTAAACTTGTTAGGATACCTAAGCCTTCTCCTGCACCACAGCCTAAATCCATCACCCGCAGATCAGTTCCTTCGTCTTGCTTCTGGATAACGAGGGGGCTGAGAAAATGGCTCATGACATTACGGTTAAAGCGGTCTTCCCATAACCGTCTAACATTGTCATGTTTACCAAATAAACCGGGAGAATGATGGTCATAAGCACCAATCGCTACAGCTTTGGCGTAATTTTTAAGAACGTCGAGTTGCTTCATGCGGTTGAAATTGTTGCTAATTAGGGACATTCATTAATGCCTGATTCTATAAACGACTGGGATTGATCCCAGCCTTGCCTTAAATACAGCAAAAGCCAGTTAATCTTACCACGCTCTGACTTTGCCCGATTGACTGTTCATCGCTAACCTCGTGAGACCTCGCATTCAGCGATCGAAAAGCTTGCGCGTAGCGCGTAAGCAATGGGCGAAGGAATAGAGGTCAAATCTTGCCACTCAATGTGGTAAGATTTGACAATCCAGTTGAAGGCACGACGATTAAACCCGTGCTTCGCTGCAACAACCTGACTTTTTTGGCAGTAAACTGCCCAATTCGTTTCCAGTTTCCGTTAGAAACAGAAACCTGTGTTTTGGTGTCTCCAGAACACCAGCCCGTATAGGTTTTTCCGGCTTTTTCAGCTACAACCTTGTCTCCCTTTCTGAAGCTATGACGAGTAACCGTGCCGCCATACTTTCGTCGCTTGCCACCCTTGGATGGAACAAATAGGTGCAACTGCCGGCGGTTAATAGGTGGTCTGCGGATTACCGTAAACGGCGCTGGTGTTATATGAACACCACCCTCCCAGTTGCCATGCTTGGCATTCTTAGAATATCGCTCCCGCCATTGAATAAACTCAAACGCCGCTAGGCTCACACCATCAACAGCGTGTGTCTCTGGTGTCTGGTTAGCTTTGTTTGTCTTGTCTTTTGTTAGTCCTAACCATGTTCTAAGCTGGCTAGTTCCGTTGCCGTTTTTTTGCCAACCTTGATGAGTCACAACTGGAGCTAATTCAGACAGCCATTTAAGCATTTGTCGCTGTCCTACCATTACCGGGGAAAAACCAACACCAGACCGAGCAGATTTGCGACCACTGGTTTTATTCACATCAGCCATGACTAATTCATGGTGAATAGCGCTAACGGGAAACAGCGTGAACAACTCTTTGACTACCCGCAACTCTAGCTGCTTGTTAGCTCGAATTGAAGGAGGCAGTTTGGCTTGCCTGCGATTGTCAAACCTTGCTTGACGGTGACAACGTTCGGAATACGGTAGTTTTCGGTTAATCCGCCTTCCCCTTCTTGCTCTACGCATAACTCGCCGCAACTCCATCCGTTCTTTAACTATCGTGAACGGTAAAACGAGATGACCCATCCAGAGAGTAGCTTGACTTGATTGAACTCCAATACCTGAGTAGCGCTTGCCAGGGTCTATCCCAATGGCTATTGGCTGGGTGTTCTCTTTTGTTTCAAAATTCAATTGAATAGCAAAGCATTCTAAATCGTTGTGTACAACCTTGGCTTTGCCATCTCTCAACCAACGCCTAGCACGACTAGGTTTAGTCGGCATTAAGGGTTTGCCTGACTTTGATAGAACTGGTACTCGTAACATGGGTGATAAACCTCACGAGTTAAGTTATCAGTTATCAGTTACCAGGTATCGGTTATCATTTATCAGCCAATTACTGACCACTGATAACTGACCACTGACCACTGACCACTATGTCCCTTCCCACCATCTCGGTTAAGATGTCCTGACTTAACAGCGACTCGACAAAAAGCCTTAAATGTAACTCGGACTAGGGAGGCATCCGAGAGTTTGTACCAAACCGAGACTCTATGTGGTATTCAACGGTTTAAACAGTCCGTTTGTCCGGCAATCCCCAACTTCAACGAAGTAAGTTGGGGTTATTGAATGTGTGCTGTTTATTAGCCTTGACCCAGTATAAATTAGTTCATGAATAAAATTTAAGCCAGTTCGGAAACAGCAGACCAGGATGATCAACACCAACGAATTGCAAACACTAGCCAAAATAACGGAGCAGTTACCCGATATCCTCCAAAATTTGCATCGCCTATATCAGCCCCTGAAAGCAGGAGTGGTGGCTGACTATATCCCAGAATTGGCGCAAGCGAATCCGGATTGGTTCGGTATTACGGTGGTGACGGTGGGCGGTCAGGTTTATACCGTTGGTGACACGTCGATCCCGTTTACGATTCAGTCAATTTCAAAACCCTTTGTCTATGGACTGGCTCTCGAAGATCGCGGACTGGACTATGTTTTGGAACGAATTGGGGTTGAACCAACGGGAGAACCGTTTAATGAAATTATCGAACATGAGGAGATACAAGAGCGACAGTATAATCCGATGGTGAATGCGGGAGCGATCGCGACCACCAGCCTGATTAAAGGCTTAGATTTATTTGAGCGGCAAACTCGCTTACTGCGTATGTTCCACCGCTATATCGGTCGAGACGTGCAAGTCGATCAGGCGCTCTTCCAGTCCAAGAAGAAAACTGATAACCTGAATCGAGCGATCGCCTACATTATGCAGAATTTTGGCTTGCTCGAAGGCAAGATTGATGAAATTCTCGACCTTTACTTCCATCAGTGCGCCTTAATGGTCAATTGCCGGGACTTAGCGGTTATGGCGGGTACGCTGGCGAATGCTGGCATCAATCCGATCACCGGGGAACGCGCCCTGAAAGCCGATTACGTGAAAAACTTAATCAGCATCATGTACACCTGTGGTCTCTATGACTTCTCCGGTCAATGGGCATATAAAGTCGGTCTACCTGCCAAAAGTGGTCTATCTGGAGCAATTATTGGCGTTGTTCCTAACCAAATGGGAATTGCTGTGTTTTCTCCTCCTCTAGGGGAACACAGTAAAAGTATACGAGGGGTCAAGGTGTTTGAAGCCCTCTCTAAGCACTTGCGACTTCATGTATTTGATAAAGTCGTTGAGATGTCGGGTTATTTGCCAGAAACGATTAACCAAGACGGTAACAACGGTACTGAATGTCTGGACATTAACGATGAGCAGTTAGCGGTGTCCCAAAAAACACCGTCCTATCCCCAGTCGCGGGCAGTCGATGAAGGCACAACGAACACGCTACCGATGCGAGAACGCCCACCGAGAATCATGCCAAAGCTCAACTCGGCAGCCATGATCGCTCAATTGCATGTGAGTCCCACGTCCTTTATTACCGATTTGCGGGAATTGCATCGCCAGTATCTTCCCCTCAGACAAGGGAAAATTTATGTAAGCGAACCGGATTTGGTGGAAATTAATCCCGATTGGTTTGGCATCTGTGTGGTTACCGTCGATGGTCAAGTTTACACGGTTGGCGATTGGGAGCAACCGTTCTTAATTCAGTCCATCTCGAAAGTGTTTGCCTATGGACTGGCACTCTCGGATTGGGGACGGGATTATGTCTTGAGCCGAGTGGATGTGGAACCAACCGGAGATGCCTATAACTCGCTAATCAAGGTAGAAGAAAACTCCAAGCGCCCCTACAATCCCATGGTAAATACAGGTGCGATCGCGATTACCAATTTAATTGAGGGAAAAGGACCGGCTCATCGGCTCAATCGTCTCCTGGAAATGTATCGCCGCTATATTGGTCATCGTGTCTTTGTCGATACACCCAGCTTAGTATCCGAACAAACCGCAGGCGATCGCAACTGGGCAATTGCTTACTTGTTGCGGAATTTTGGCATGATTTCTGGGGGAATCAAACAAACCCTAGATCTTTATCTCCAGCAATGTTCGGTCATTATCAACTGCCACGATTTAGCGGTGATGGGAGCCACTCTTGCTAACAATGGGGTCAATCCGATGACGGGAGAACAAGCGATTCATTCCCCCTATGTAAAGGATTTACTCAGTGTTATGTTTACCTGTGGCATGTATGACTTTGCTGGGGAATGGGTGTACAAAGTCGGATTTCCGGCTAAGAGTGGCGTTGGTGGCGGCATTATTGGCGTTGTTCCCGGTGTGATGGGGATTGCCGTCTTTTCACCACCCTTGGATAAGCGGGGGAACAGTATCCGAGGGATTAAAGTGTGTGAGGAACTATCGAGGCGCTTCGGCTTACACATTTTTCAATCTTAAAGATTTGCCCCTCCATCTCCCAGACGCGCCATGGCGCGTCTCTACATGCTCCCTCTGCTTCCCTAAACGGGTCGTTCTGACCAACGGGCAACATTCGCCAGAATTGATTCCGGCTGCTCAAATACATCCATAAATATCTGGTGATAATAACACTCTTCCGCTGAACGTAACCGTGCTTCTGAATGTTTTTGGCGATAGGCTTGGGCTTGGTCTTCACTCATGACTTGTGACAACATTTGGGTTAATAAATCAACCGTGCCACTGCCTTCATCAAACTGTTCTTTTGTGCGCCAAACAATCTCAGTGGGTAACAAATCCTCAAAGGCTTTTCGCAAAATCCATTTTTCCACTAGGGGATCACCCGCCAGTTTTAAATGGGCGGGAATTCTTTGACCGAGTTCAATCATTTTCAGATCTAAAAATGGAACTCGTCCTTCTAGGGAGTGAGCCATGGTTAAACGGTCTACTCGCTGTAAGTTAATATTGTGCAGACTCGTCACTGACCGCCGTAATTCGCGATGTAGGACATCATTATCAGGGATACCTTTGTAATAGGTATAACCTGCAAACAGTTCATCCGCACCCTCACCCGTGAGAATCACTTTGACATATTGGGCGGCAAGTCGTGAGGTAAAGTAACAGGGAATCGCACTGCGAACTAAGTCTTGGTCAAAGGATTCCAAGGAATAAATAATTTCGGGGAGTTTTTCCTTAACTTCCTGGGGTGTAATCACATACTCATGGTGAATCGTATCCAGATGCTTAGAGACTAAACGGGCAGCTTTTATATCTTTACTCCCTTCAATTCCCACTGAGAAGGTGTGCATTTTCTCGATATGCTGTCTGGCTACAGCCGTGGTGATACTGCTGTCTAAGCCACCGGAGAGGAAGCAACCGAGGGGAACATCACTCATCAGCCGCTTCACTACAGACGCCTCGACAGTTTCCCGCACTTCGCGAATGAAAGCCTCTGCGTCAGCATTTACCTCTGGCTGAATATCTGGCACTTGGTAGAACGTCGAAAACCCAGCTTCTGAGGAGAAAAAGGTTCCGGGTGGGAATTCCTGAACATTTTCGCACACAGAAGCGATCGCCTTGAGTTCTGAGGCAAAAACAAACGCACCATCTTTTTTGCCGTAGTATAGAGGTTTAATGCCAATGGGATCACGGGCGGCAAACAATTGATCCCCATCCGCGATCGCAAAAGCGAACATCCCATCAAGTTGGTCAACAGACTCAATTCCCTGATCTTCGTACAGATGCAAAATTGCCTCTGTATCGCTTTTGGTACGGAACTTAAATCGTTCCGCTAACTGGGGGAGTAACTGGGGAAAGTTATAAATTTCGCCATTTCCGACAATCACTCGCGCCTTGCGATCGCCGTATATCGGTTGGTTTCCCCCTTGCGGGTCCATAATACTCAACCGTCGATGTCCCAGAACACCCGCCTGGATTGGTGACACAAACATTCCCTCGGCGTCTGGACCTCGATGGATTAAGGCATCCATCATCGTTTTGACGCTGATTTCATCAATTTGCCCCCATATTCCAGCAATACCACACATTTATGCTATGCACTCCTTTTAGTTTGGGTTTCCATCGAGTGACTTTGCCACGCCTATCAATTTTGACACATCGCTTAATCTGCATTTGTATCACAATTGGTCACATTGATGGTTAATTAGTCTCTTACAGTACACAGACAGATCCCCGACTTCTTGGAGAAGTCGGGGATCTTGCTTAGATTAATCATTAACCCACGCCACCTAAAAGAGTAGGGCATAGGCAATATACAACCAACACTATCCCGTCCAAGTTGAAAACTGGAGATTCTCTTAGGGAAAAACTACAGGTTTCAACGTAGACGCGGTTTCCATCAGTTACACACTAGCTGGCACTTGCGCCTTAGATGTCAACCGTTCATAAGTGGATCGCATCTTCAGCCCCACCAGAATCTGGAACAACCCAGAACCATTGTTAGAACCGGGATAGTCCTTATGCTTGAGCAACAGTTCGGTCATCTCACCATAGTATTTCGTGGAGGTATTGCTGAGGTGACTTTCGATGTAGATCATCTCCTCTAGATTATCAAATTGACCATCCACTTCCAAGACGGAAACATCATGACCGAAGTAGCTATCCGGACCATAGTACAGCTTGATCCCAGGATAAGCACAGGTCAACTTACGACCACAAGGTCTCCAGTCAATAGTAGACCCTTCATCAAACAGATAGACAGGTTCAAATCCTTCTACACCTTCTTTCTGTACCAAGCGCACCCGCAGGATCTTGCATTCCTTATCATCTTTGAGTAACTGAGTCGGTAATATCTGAATCACGACATCAGCAAACTCTTTTTGGGGTTCGATGTAAGCACTGAAGTCAGGGCGTCTAGCGTTAATGGACGCCAGAATATCTTCATAGGTATGACCCCGTTCTGCCATGTCCCGCTGGATTTTCCAGTTAATCTTGACCTCATCACTGATATCAAGATAAACACCGAAATCAACCAGCGATCGCACCCGCTCATCATACAGGGGATGCAATCCTTCGATTACCACGACTTTATTGGGTTCTACCCGTTCCGGTGGATCAAGTTCACCCGTCTCGTGGTTATAAATTGGCTTATCAATTGCCTGACCATTTTTGAGCGCTTTGATTTGCTCATACATCAGGTCAAAATTATTCGCCTTGGGGTTAAGCGCTGTCACCCCTGCCGCTTTACGCCCTTTACGGTCTAAGCTGTGATAGTCATCCAAGCAGATGACCGTCATAAACTCTTCACCAAATAGGTCTGCCAAGCGACGCAGAAATGTGGACTTCCCGCATCCAGAGTCTCCAGCGACGGCTATTAATACCACGCGGTCTAGCTGAGTGGTCATAGTTTCCCTCTAACGCAAAAAATAGTTTCAAATAGAGTTTCCAGCAATCCAAGTCCCAAGTCTAGGGTCAACCCGTCTGTTGATCGCGTGCCTTTAACCCGTCACATATTTGCAACAGGTACGAGCCTTCTCTCAAGGATCAGACTCAAGCCAGACACGGGGTAAGTATTTAATACTAGCGGCTGTTAGTGGATTCTACCAAAATGAGATTATGTCTACAAGTCTTAACGTTTCTCCTCAATTCCTTAACATAATCCTAAAGTGAGTTGTGCAAATTGGATCAAAAAATTTCAAATTGACTCGATTTTGACTGTTTGTCGGTCAATGACCGAGTTCTCCATCGGCATCACCTGCCAAGAATTGCCTCCTAACCGATGCCCACAGGAGTTCAGATGAGTTGGAACTTTGCCAACTCAATCAATTAGACGTATTCTAGAGTATACATTGAACCGACTTCATTCCCCACCCAGTTGAGCCGAGTTAACGACTGTACACACTCCGCTTTGTCGTGAGCGTGTGGGCTGGAAGCCAAGTCTGTTGCCCAAACAGCGATTGGATGCAATGCCAATCCGATTGGCATTACTGGGAATTCATCCCACACTGAATAAAAGTTACAGCGTGGGACATCTATTGCCGGATTAGCTAACGGGGGAAGAACGGGAGTCCACAGCCAGGTATCAAGGTCAACGACCTGCCATCAACTCTACGGGATGAAGCGACTGAAACCCTGATTGGGAGGTTGCTTCATTCGTCACGAATTGATGAAATGTTGTACTGAGCAATATATCGTAATCGATTGGTTTAGAGAGAAATAACGCAATGTCTAGTAACACCACAGCCAAGAATCGCCTGTTTCTTTACGAAGTGACAGGTCTAAGTCAGAACACCGAAACCGACAAAATGGATTATCCCATTCGTAGTAGTGGTAATACGTATATTACAGTGCCATACAGTCGAATGAATCAAGAAATGCAACGAATCACCCGCATGGGTGGCAAAATCGTCAGCATTCAACCTCTTGATGGTGTGATGAATGCCAAGAATGGAATGAATGGCAAAGCGACTGAAGCTGCTGCAGCGCCGTCGCCGGAAAATATCGTTCATAAAAAATCCTCAAAAGAGGGTGTTCCTGTCAATCTGTACAAGCCCAAAAAACCCTATCTAGGCAAATGTATTGAAAACTACGAACTGGTTGCAGAAGGGGGATCAGGAACAGTTCGCCACGTTACCTTTGACATCTCTGACGGGGATATGTGGTACTTGGAAGGTCAGAGTATCGGCATTATCCCACCGGGGAAAGACGAAAAGGGTAAACCGCATAAACTCAGACTTTACTCCATTGCCTCCACTCGTCATGGTGATCACCAGGATGATAAGACAGTTTCCCTCTGTGTTAGACAACTGGAGTACAAGCACCCAGAAACCGGGGAAACCGTCTATGGCGTCTGCTCAAGCTACTTGTGCAATCTGCCAGTTGGCACCGATGATGTCAAGATCACCGGACCAGTTGGGAAAGAAATGTTACTTCCCGAAGATCCAGATGCTACCATCCTGATGATGGCAACAGGTACAGGGATTGCCCCCTTCCGGGCTTACCTGTGGCGGATGTTGAAAGAAAAGCATGAAGACTACAACTTCAAAGGGTTTGCGTGGCTGATTTTTGGTATCCCCTATACGGCAAACATTCTGTACAAAGAGGAATTGGAAAAACTACAGCAAGAGTTTCCCGATAATTTCCGTCTCACCTACGCCATCAGCCGTGAACAGAAGAACAAAGAGGGTGGCAAGATGTATATCCAGCATCGGGTGGATGAACATGCCGATGAACTGTTTGAGTTAATGCAGAAGGATAATACCCACACCTACATTTGTGGACTCAAGGGAATGGAAGATGGCATCGATGAGGCACTTTCGGCTGCTGCTGAACGGCAAGGGGTGAACTGGGCTGATTTCCAAAAATCTATGAAGAAAGCCCATCGCTGGCACGTTGAAACCTACTAATACGGCTCCCTTGGTAGCTAAACGTTAAACGTTTTTTGTCTAGCTTAGATGAGCGCGTCTACAGGTTGAGGATTTAATCCTCCAGTGTAGGCGCGTTCTTGGTTAGGGTGTGGTGATGGGGAGATGAGGGAGATGGGGAAGCAAATGACGAATGACGAATGACGAATGACGAATGACAAATGACGAATGACTATAAGACAGTTGCCCAAATCCTGAGAATTACGTTAAATTTAATTAAGCAGAAGTAAAGTTTCATATTGAAACCACCGTTTAAGCTGGTCTTTGTGCTAAATAAGAGGCTCTTTAAGAGCAAAAGCCAAACCAGAAAACAAATATCTAGAGGCATAAGCAATGAAATTTTCCTGGAGAATTCTCCTACTTTGGACTATACCCGCTCTTGTCATCGGGTTTTTCCTATGGCAGGGAGCGTTTTCTCCGGCTGTTGGTGATTTAAGTCAAAATACCGCCAGCACCCGGATGAATTATGGTCGCTTTTTAGAATACATTGAGAAAGGGAGAGTCACGAGTGTTGACCTCTATGATGGGGGTCAAACGGCAATTGTAGAAGCGATTGACCCGGAGCTGAAGAAAACGAATCGCTGGCGCGTTGATTTGCCTGCTAATTCTCCGGAGCTAATCACGAAGCTGAGAGAGGCTGATATTGCTTTAGATACCCATCCTGCCCGTCAAGATGGGGCGATTTGGGGAATCTTAGGGAATTTAATTTTTCCGATTTTATTAATTGGCGGACTATTTTTCCTATTCCGTCGTTCCAGTAATATGGGTGGCGGTCCCGGTCAAGCGATGAACTTTGGTAAGTCTCGCGCCCGGTTCCAGATGGAAGCCAAAACTGGAATTCTCTTCGATGATGTGGCGGGAATTCAGGAAGCCAAGGAAGAATTGCAGGAAGTGGTGACATTCCTGAAGCTACCGGAACGGTTTACGGCGGTAGGCGCACGAATTCCCAAAGGGGTGCTGTTAGTTGGACCTCCGGGAACTGGTAAAACATTATTGGCAAAGGCGATCGCGGGTGAAGCTGGAGTTCCGTTCTTTAGTATCTCCGGTAGTGAATTCGTGGAAATGTTTGTCGGTGTAGGCGCGTCCCGTGTCCGTGACTTGTTCAAGAAAGCCAAGGAAAATGCCCCTTGTCTGATCTTTATCGATGAGATTGACGCCGTAGGACGACAACGGGGTGCAGGTATCGGCGGTGGTAACGATGAACGTGAGCAAACGTTGAACCAGTTGCTGACGGAGATGGATGGATTTGAAGGCAATACTGGGATTATCATTATTGCTGCCACCAACCGTCCTGATGTGTTAGACTCCGCCTTATTACGTCCCGGACGATTTGACCGCCAGGTGATTGTCGATGCACCGGATCTGAAAGGACGGATTGGTATTCTGGAAGTCCATGCCCGAAATAAGAAACTGGCATCGGAAATTTCCATTGAAGCGATCGCGCGACGCACGCCTGGATTTACTGGGGCAGATTTAGCCAACTTGTTGAATGAAGCGGCAATTCTGACAGCCCGTCGGCGCAAAGAAGCGATTACCATGCTGGAAATCAACGACGCCGTTGACCGGGTTGTGGCGGGTATGGAAGGCACACCGTTGGTGGATAGTAAGAGTAAGCGGTTAATTGCCTACCATGAAGTCGGTCATGCGATCGTGGGGACGGTACTCAAGGATCATGATCCAGTGCAGAAAGTGACCTTAATTCCTCGGGGTCAAGCCCAAGGATTAACCTGGTTTACGCCCAGTGAAGAGCAAGGCTTAATTACACGGGCGCAGCTTAAAGCCCGGATTACTGGGGCATTAGGGGGTCGTGCTGCCGAAGAAGAGATTTTTGGTCATGCTGAAGTTACCACAGGTGCGGGTGGTGATTTACAGCAGGTGACCGGAATGGCGCGACAAATGGTCACCCGTTTCGGTATGTCCGATTTAGGTCCTTTGTCTCTAGAAAGTCAACAGGGAGAAGTATTCCTCGGTGGCGGCTTGACGAATCGGGCGGAGTATTCCGAAGAAGTCGCCTCTCGCATTGATGAACAAGTGCGCCGGATTGTGGAACATTGTCACGACGATGCTAAGCGGATTATGCGCGACAATCGCGTTGTAATTGACCGCTTGGTGGATCTGTTGATTGAGAAGGAAACGATTGACGGCGAGGAGTTTCGTCAGATTGTAGCGGAATATACTCATGTACCAGAGAAGGAACAGTACGTTCCTGTGCTGTAATTTCGGACAATTTAATTGATTCATTGAGTAGGGATGGTGAATATCATCCCTATTTTTTGTTTGTTTTAGGTGAGAAGCTGTGGGAAGCATGTCACCTGTGTAGGTTGGGTTGAGGAACGAAACCCAACGAGAGTGGGTTAGGTTGAAGGTTATATGCTTTCCCTGACATGCTCCCGAAGCTGTGTTTTAAACTTAGTAAACCCAAGGAAGCAAAAGCTCAAGTCAGCAATAGCTGATTGGATAAAAGTTTTAGTCAACTGTTTAATGGACAGTAGATCCCTTGCTTAGAACTTGAGGAGATTTTTGGCAGATGTCGGGGCTTACTGAGAAAGGTACGATATCTTAGTTTCTACAGAGTGTAAACAGGCTTTTGTATCTTATGTTACCGTTTTTGAAGATTGTCGTAAATAATTCGACTACTGAATCGATATTCTAGAAAGCTAAGGAAATTCATGATGAACGCTCAGAATAACTTATCAATTGACTCGGTAGATCAGTTACGAGAAACTTGGTTTAAGAAAGGAACAACCTTGGAACGTGTTCGCCACCACCTTCAAGCTGGCAAAAATAAGATTCGCATTGCCTCTGGCTTTTTCACGATCAGGGGATGGAGACTGATCAGAACTTATACAGATGGTAAACGTGTTTATCTGTTAGTGGGTTTAGACGAACCGGGGGAAGAGAGAGCGCGGAAAGCTTTGATTAGTGAAATCATGCGCGATTTGCGTACTGGTTTAGATAGAGATCGACGACAAACCGTGCTTGATTTAGTCGCAAGAATGCAATCGGATCAGGTTTACATTGTGGATGCTCGTGCGCTGGATCACCATAACAAACTTTACTTGATAGACAATACATTAGCAATTCAGACTTCATCTAATCTAACGGGACGTGGTTTGATGGAGCAAGTTGAGGGTGGCTGTATCATCACTAAACACCGTGAAATTGTCGCACTGGTTCAAGAATTTGATGATTTCTTTGCCAAAGCACAAGACATCTCTCAGGAACTCTTAGAAGTCCTCCGCCGTTGGCTTGATTGTGTGCGTCCTTGGGACATTTATCTCAAGACTATGTTGGCTCTGGAGGACCTTCAGCCTGTCAAAGCTAACTATAAAAAATCTCCGGTTAGTTACCAGAAAGATATGATTACTCAAACGCTACGTCAAATACACGACTTTAGTGGCTCGATGCTGGTAGCTTCTACTGGACTAGGTAAAACTGTAGTCGCCGTTCATGTAGCATTACATCTGCGTGAAGAAGATGCAATTGATAATGTTATTGTTATTGGACCGAAGCCAGTAAAAAAGACCTGGGAACGCGAAATGCTTGACGCTAGCTTATCCTGTAAGTATTTTATTCGTCAAGCGCTGGATCAAAAAAGTTATGAGAGGGATCATAGTCTTGAAGATTTTGAGGATATTTTACAAACTACTCAAGAGCGGCGTTGGCTGATTATCATAGATGAAAGCCATGAGTTTAGAAACCGCTACACAGATAGATTGAGCAATAGAAGATATAAACAATCGCAGAAAGTAGAACGTCAGGCATTTCAATGGCTAAAACCCCTATGCCATGCCAATACTTCCAAAGTTTTACTTTTAACGGGTTCACCTTATGCTAAAAACACTGAAAATCTAAACAACCAGTTATTTTTACTCCCTCATACCTCTGAAAATCGGGCTTTATTGCCAGATTGGATAGATGATGCGCGAGCATGGCATATTGAAAAGCCTGAAGAATTTATTCATCTACCTGTCACTTCTCAACTAACGACACCGCACGTAGCTAGATATTATGGTCAACTGGATGAACAGGAAATTTATATAAACTTTGGCGAGGAGAAACGCTATATACCCAAAATAATACTTCATAGTATTGACTTTCCTTTACCCTTGGAAATATCTTTGACTCCCATTATCGCTGATGGTTACTTTGACCTAAACTCTCGCAACCCTATGTTTAAGAAAAGTATAGAGAAGTTGGTCAAAGTTGCTTGGGCAAGTTCTCCTTTAGCTCTCCGTGGAGTGCTTGAGCGCACCATTGATACACCTAATGGTAAAAATCAGTATGTTTTTGAAAAGCTGGAGTTTAAATTTACGCGCAAAGAGCGAGAGCGAGTATTGCAGCCTATACTGAAACAATTAACGTCTAAAAAATGTCGAGATGTAAAACTAGAAACTCTTTGTAAAATCCTTCGAGAACTACAAACTCAACAAGAAAAGGTAATTATATTCTGTGAGCGAAGAGCGACTGTAGTTTACCTCCAGCAAAAATTAAATGAATTAATTCCTTCACTACACGTAATCGCCACGATCGATGAGGTTGCATCTAATAACTATGAAATGAAAGAAACTAAAGAGATAGAAAGAATTATTCAAAAATTTGCACCTGTGGCTAATGATGCGGAAGACAAGTATGAAGAAAATTATGATGTATTCATTTCAACAGATGCTCATGGTGTCGGTGTGAATATGCAGGATGCCTCTGTAGTCATTAACTACGATATAGACTGGACTCCCATTGGTCCTATTCAGCGGGCTGGACGCATACTCCGCTTTTGGCGTTCTCCACGAACCGTACAAGTATTTACGTTTGTTCCTAATTTAATAAATGAGAGTAATCTGCACTATGAGTTAGCAGGTATCATGGGACGTTGGGAAAAACTGATGGAACGTCATAGTGAATCTCGAAAGTTAATTGAATTGCCCGTTTTAACTATGGAAAGAACTCAAGAAATTAATATGCCAGATATAACATCACCTGTGACTATCCGATCAGGGCAATTAGATATAGACGAATTAGCTAATTTGGATATATCACCCTACTACCAGCACACAGCTAAACTACAGCTTAATCGTAATTATGCCAAGAACATTCCTAGCGATATTGTCAGCGCTAAGATTTATTCAGAATCCGATCCCTCGATTTACGTTTTGCTCAATTATCAAGGAAAATATCATGGACTTGTTTATGAGCCTAAAACTCAACAACTGCGGGAACCAACTGTGGTCAAGCTGCTCGATATAATTGCCTGCACTGAAGATACAGAAACGGCTTGGATTGACTTCGATAAAGTAGAAAAATTGAGTGATGCTTGCATCAACAAGTGGTGTGATAAAGAAGGTATTAATCCAGAAGAAATTGTTAGAGAATGTACTCTATACCTGAAACCTGCCCAAGAAAATGATACAGTCAAAGACTGGCTGAACTTTAAATAGGTGTTTATCTGGTGTTGATATTGGTTTAATTGAGTCAGTTTAGGAGATAAAGTTCGAGTAGGTGGGTTAGAGCGATCGCTATCCTCGCCAAGGTTGATGGAGAAGGTTTAGAGATGCGCCATGGTGCGTCTGGAGGACATAGGACATTATTTGGATGGATGGCGAATCTGTCGCAGAATTAAACCGATGGGAAGCGCGATCGCATGTCTTGTTCTGTTGCACTTTCATCCCAAATTCGGGTTAGCTACCCCGTTATAACCTAGTCCTTACCTTGCGGACTTGGTTTGTGTAGCAGCGATTTCAATCGCCATGGCAACGGGGAGGGCAGGTTTTGTAGAATAGTTAGCGGTTACATGTCAAATGTTTATCCCTAAACCCGCCCCTACGGGTTGTGTGGATGAGGGCGCGATCGCAGGATGACTTGCCTTTGGATAGATATGCTAGATTCAATACATTGCTAAAGTTTAGAATTAAGTCAGTTTATCTCATGGGAAACGAGCAAAAACTTTCCCAAAAAATGTATTTAATAATACACAAACCCGGTGAAATCAGTTCAGCATTTGCCGGATCATCGATTAGAATACTCGTCCAAAATTTTTTCCCCAAATGCTTCACCGCCACTTGATCAACTGACTGGGTGTATCTACCCAAATCAACCATTCAATTCCGAGGACAACGGTAATGATGCGTAAAATAATCATCCCTTTAGGCGCTGGCGTACTTGTCGCTGGCTTGACACCAACCGTCGGCGCTATGCCCATTGAACCCTCTCAATCCGACAACGCCACCCTATCAGGTGAGTCGCTACAGGGACTCGATAGTCGTAGCCTAAACGATAACACCACATTTTTCCCTCAAGCTTCATCCAGATCTCAACCTGCATCTGTCGCATTACCCGATAATGAATCTGAGAATGAAACTCCCTCCATCTCCTTATTTGGCATAAAATTATCGGCTGAAGAATCGCCGTCTGATTCAGACGATTACCCCTCCACTCATTTAGAATTAAGCGATTTGGAGGTTTCGGCGGGTGGATCATCCCTGGATAGTGAGCAAGTGGTGAACGTGAAGTATCGACTTCTTTCGCCTTAAACCCACATTGGGTATAAGTATTAGGGATTGGGGAAGTGTAGAGATGCTTTTGGCATTCCGCCTGTAGGGGCGGGTTTCACTATTATCATTTCTTTTTTACCCAGATGTGACTAAACCCGCCCTGACCGAATGTTATAGCACTACGCACTCTCGTTAGGACATATCAAGAAAACATCAAATCGCTCAATCCCTTATCAGGTAAGCGTTTTCCTTCACTATTGCCTATTGCCCATTGCCCATTGCCCAGCGCGTAGCGCTATACAGTTCAAGTAGGCTGGGTCTTTGCGATAGCGAAACCCAACAGACTAACCTGGAGTTGGGTTTCGTTCCTCAACCCAACCTACAGTTCCTCAACCCGTCAATTTAAGGTTGACAGACCACTAGGCGGACTTGGTTTGTCTAGCCGCGATTTCCTTTTCAACAGGGTAAGGTTTAAAGCCCACAAGGACTATCGCTACCGTTATTTTCTATGGGCGCTACCGTATGACTCAAACGCATAAAGAAGGATTGAGGCGTGTCTTCCACATCAGACACCACACCATGTAAACGCCGCACCAATGCCATAATCTTATTCCCATACTCCGGATCAGCACTCCAGCGCCGACTTAAGTCATACACCGAAGGCGCACTCCCGCGTAAGACGAACTGGAACCGAGGACTGACGATGGGCGGATGTTCAATCGGTGCAGTCGTTCCATAGGCTTTGAGATGCTGAATGTGCGCTTTCACACCTGTGCGGATATCCGGGAAAAATGCACCCGCCGGATCACTATTGGCTGTCCCTAAACCGCCAAAGTTATTCTGTTCCGGTTGTAATAAACCGCCAAAGCGTAAAAAGTTGGTCGTCAGACACATCTGACAAAAGGCAATGTCGTGATTGACATCTTCTTTTTCCGCCTCTTCAATGTAAATGGTATGGATGTCAGGGAACTGATCCAGGGCTTTGTCATTATTACTGGTGAGAAAGGCTTTCAAATCCGCTTCTGTAGCATTGCCAAACCAGATAATCTTGTCCGATTCATCCAAATCAGTTTGAGTGGCTGTATTCAGTAATACCGTTCTGGTATCACTATCCCAGCCGACAGAAATATTAAAAGGTTGGAGATCAACCGCTTTTACATACACGACATTGCCATAACTGATTTGGCGAATATCCGATTCCACAGTCAGATCAACACCTAAATTCTCTACCAGATCCGCCGGAATATAGGAATTCCCATTGACCAGAAGCCCTTTTTCGTCATGGTCGTAGTTTTGAATTTTGATATTAATCAGTCGGAAATGGGGTGACGTTTGATCCGATTTTGCCGTTTGACCACTCCACTGCAACAAGCCATCCGCTAAACCTTGGGCAAAGCGATCGCGGTTTTCTTGAAGTAAGGTTAAGTCTTCGGGATTGTCGAGGAAACAGAGATTGAAGATAATCGACGCTGCGGCGACTTCCCGACAAAACGGAAGCTGATTTTTGGCACTCAAGGTATCCGGTTTAACACCACGAGAGAGGGGTTTTCCGGGTAAACGCAGTTCGGGGACTTTCTCCAAGAATGCCTCTAAGACCAACTTAGCATCGTCTTTGCGGTCTTCATTTCCATCAATATAATAGGCTTCAGTACCCCGAACTGAACCATTAAAGGCATTACCACCCAGTTCTATCGCCACATCCCCAGGCAGGACGCGATCGTTAATCCATTTGATTGTACCGCCCAGATCCAGATCATCGGGTACCGTAAGGAAATTAACCCCTCGTGACTGGAGTTCCTGCACCAAGGCGTTACGAGTGAGAATCATTTCCTCGGCTTCCGTCGTCCCTAAAGCAACAACGCCGGGATCTTTAAGGTCATGACCCGCAGAAATAAGGATGCGCCCGACAGCCTTGGCTGGTGGAGGCGTGGGTTTAGTTGGTTCGGGTTCGGGTTCGGGTTCAGGTTCTGGAGTGGGTTTGGGTTCAGGTTCGGGCGGTGAGATAACCACAGGTGCGCCGAAAAATCCCAGTTGTACCAGAGTGGCGGGTCCCACCACACCATCAGTAATTAGGTTCCTTGCCTTTTGAAACAGCTTTACTGCTGCTTGAGTTCCTGGTCCAAACACGCCATCTACCCCAACATCAATTTTGGCATCTGCTAACGCTTGCTGGATTTTGCGGACATCATCACCATGCATGTAGGGACTTGTCAACTTAATGATTTCAAAGCCTTGCCAGACTTCCCCAAAACCGCCGATAATACTCCGATTCAGTCGCCGTTCAGTGGCAGGTCCATAGCCCCCATCTTCAGCAATTCGATCCTGGGGATTGTATCGATTCCAAACCCGTTGGAACGCCCGTACCGCTAGGCTACGAATATCACGTCCGCCGCGAATATAGTCGAAGTGAGGATAATCCCTCGGACCCAACCATCGCCAGCCATGTCGTTCTAGAAAGGGACGCCAGCCATCGGTATCTTGGATATCGATCGCTAAACCACTTTGGTGATTACTGCGAGGCGGACGGGCGGCGAGTTGAATCCCACAGCGACGACCTCCTCGATAGTGATTGTAGAGGATAAGCTGTTGGGCGATGGTACGATATCCGGAGTTGACGACAAGAGGAATCCCGCGATCGCGAATTGCCCGCCCCAGGGCGGCTTTAGCACCAGGCTGGAGGAAGGGCCACACGGCTTTTCCCAGACGCACATTCAAGTCTTCAAAACTGACCAGAGTGTCAGGTGTGAGGAAGTTCATCTCATCAATCACCTGTTGATCCAGTCCCCGCACGACATGGGTGGAACAGGAACGCACATTAAACAGAACTTCGGTAGAACCAGGGGGAGACACTGGGGGTAATACCACAGTTTCACCGTCCCAAATCTGAATGTGGTCGGTAAAGGCGTACCATGTATTTTTGTTGTTGAAGAGGTGGTTGGCAAACGCCACCCGGATATGGTGAGGTTCTCCGTCCTGAGGGTCCCAACTGTGCAGTGCTAACTCTGTCCCTTGCGTCAGACCATAAAGGTCATCAGGGTTAGAGATTTGACTACTATCGACAGGTCGCTGTTTGAGGAGGGTATCTTCAACTATTTTAAGCGTTAAAGCCATATAATTTAGAGCAATTTTAGTTATTGTATTATATTGCCTAAGTCGTCGGACAAAATTCAAGTTAATGGTTGAGATTAGGCAACAGTAAGGATTTGAGACTTGTTAACATTTCTTAGTACAGCAGACAAAATTTATCTCCAGGGTTTAAGGGGATTTCTTGTTCAAGAGAGGTTAGAGTCAATTGAATCAAACTCAAGGCTGCAACTCTTAAGATTTGATTAAGAACTAGCCTCGGAACCTGCGATCGCGTTATACCAAATCCGAGTTATCTATTTTCTCGATCATTCCAGTCCGCCCGGGCGGACTTTATTGGTGTAGTGGTGACGTCTAGTCGCTAGCATGTCTCATGATTTATGGACCTTCCCCCCACAGCAAATATCCATTAGCCGACCAAACGCGGTTAGTCTTCTTAAAGAATATTATCAAGAATCCGAATATTATTGTTGGTGACTACACCTATTATGATGATTTCGAGAATCCCGAAAACTTTGAACGAAATGTTTTATATCACTTTGATTTTGAGGGCGATAAGCTAATCATCGGCAAATTTTGCGCGATTGCCTCAGATGTCAAATTTATTATGAATGGAGGAAATCATCGCACCGATTGGTTGACAAATTATCCCTTCCCAATTTTTGGTTCAGGTTGGGAAGTCGCTATGCCCGATAGCTTCCCCCACAAAGGAGATACAGTAATTGGGAATGATGTTTGGATTGGGTATGCCGCCACCATTATGCCCGGTGTTCACATCGGAGATGGGGCAATTATCGCCACAGCATCAGTGGTAACTCGCCCGGTTGAACCGTATACGATTGTCGGTGGAAATCCGGCGCGAGAAATCCGCAAGCGTTTTGACGATAACGTTATCGATGAACTGTTAGAAATTCAATGGTGGAACTGGGATATTGAGAAGATTACCCGTAATCTGAACGCCATTTGTGGTTCAAATATACAGGCGTTGCGTGACGCGGTATGACGGGGTGGAGTTGGAGTGCGATCGCGTTTTTCTCTGTCACTCACTCAAACCCTAACCAGACATACAGCAGATTTCAGGTTGATGAGGTACAGTCTCTAAGCAAGATCCCCGACTTCTTGAAGAAGTCGGGGATCTGTCTGTGTACCTCACTTACTTGGTAAAGTTTAACTAAATTTGATGATTGACTTGGGTCATTAATCTTAACAATCCAACCATTGAAAATTTCCTGAACGGTGACAATTGTCGTAGCCAAGTTGGGATAACGTTGATTAAACCTACGACAAACATCTGGATTCCCTTGGAGTAATAGCGTAACATGATCGGTATCGAGTATCCAAATACTCATTCAGTTTAGTTCTCCAAATCCATTTAAAGATCCTTGCTTTCAGGAGCATCATATCTTGGATTACGCTCGGATCTAATGTTTTCAGCAATTTCCGATCTACCCAGTGTATACTTATCTTCTGCATTTGGCTCAAATCCCGATATTCAGTTGACCCTCAAGGTAGTGGCGAAGACAGCACCGACTCCAAACAGGTAGACGGTTTAAAGCCGTATCTGCCAAAGACTACTACTATAGAAACAACGAGTTAAGCTAAAAGTATTACTAAGGAGGGCTGAATGAATGATCAGGAGTTGGCAATTCTGCTAAATGATTTGGAATCGGATCGAGTGGAACGTAAAGCTTCAATATCTGACCGAAATATTATTCGTCAGGCTATTTGTGCTTTTGCCAATGACCTACCTAACCACCAGCAACCCGGAGTTCTGTTTATTGGTGTTAATAATGATGGAACTTGTGCAAACTTGTCAATTACTGACCAACTTTTGCTAACCCTCTCTGATATGCGATCTGATGGAAATATCTTACCTTTTCCTGATCTGATTGTACAGAAACGAACAATTAGTGGATGTGAATTAGTGGTTGTCATCGTAGAACCATCTGATGCTCCACCTGTGCGCTTCAATGGACGGGTTTGGGTTCGAGTGGGTCCGCGCCGAGCAACAGCTACACAACAAGAAGAGCGTCGTTTAGCGGAAAAAAGACGGGCAAAGGATTTACCGTTTGACATTCTACCTCTACCATCGGCTAGCTTAGATGACCTAGATTTAGACTTATTTCGTCGTGTTTATTTGCCTTCCTCTTTAGCCATTGACATCCTAGAAGAAAATGAACGCTCTATTGAGCAACAACTCACCTCAATGCGCTTTGCTACAGTTGAACCCCAGCCCAAACCAACAGTATTGAGTGTCTTAGTTGTTGGTAGTGATCCACGACAATTTATTCCCGGTGCCTATATCCAATTTCTACGTATTGATGGCAGCGAGTTAACCGATCCCATTAGAGATCAGAAGGAAATTGGTGGTTCACTTCCTGATTTACTCCGAATACTTGATGCAACCCTTCAAGCTCATATTTCTATAGCAACCGATATTACCGCCCAGCCGATTGAAATGCGACAACCTGATTATCCCATTGTGGCGCTACAACAATTAGCAAGAAATGCTGTAATGCACCGCATTTATGAAAATACATACGCCCCTGTTCGGATTACCTGGTTTAATGATCGGATCGAGATCCAAAATCCTGGGGGTCCGTTTGGTCAAGTAACTAAGCAAAACTTTGGTCAGCCCGGTGTAACCGATTACCGCAATCCTCATTTAGCCGAAGCGATGAAGAACTTAGGTTATGTGCAGCGATTTGGAGTCGGAATTCAATTGGCACGCAAAGAACTACAAAAAAACGGCAATCCACCTCCAGAATTTGTCGTCGAAGATGCCCATCTACTAGTCACACTTAAGAAAAAACCATGAACACAACGATTATTGCTTTTTTCAACAACAAAGGCGGTGTGGGTAAAACTTCATTAGTTTATCACTTAGCCTGGATGTATAAAGATATGGGGCTGCGAGTTGTTGCTGCCGATCTCGATCCTCAAGCTAACCTGACGGCTGCTTTTCTGGATGAGGAGCGATTGGAAGAACTTTGGTTAGGCAAGGATGCTCATACAGTTTTTGATTGTATACAACCGCTATTAAAAGGAACGGGTGATATTGATAATCCCTACCTGGAATTCATTGAAGAAGCTCAGTTATCGCTTTTTGGAGGAGACTTAGGGCTTTTAGTCGGAGACTTATATCTTTCTGGTTTTGAGGATGAGCTTTCAGCACAGTGGCCCAATTGTTTAGGTGGAGGGGGTCAAGAAAGAGCGTTTCGCGTCATGTCTGCCTTCTGGAGAATTATGCAAAAAGCAGCTTTAGCTCATAACGCTGATGTGATATTACTGGATCTCGGTCCTAATTTGGGAGCAATTAATCGGGCGGCGCTAATTTCAGCCGACTATGTAGTTGTTCCGCTGTCACCGGATTTATTCTCGTTGCAAGGGTTACGGAATCTGGGTCCAACATTGCGGATATGGCGCGAAGAATGGAAAGAACGATTAGCCAAAAAAAGTTCTCCAGGAAAGAAGGGTTTAGCCACAGATTTACAGCTTCCCCAAGGCAAAATGCAGCCGATTGGGTACGTGGTTTTGCAACATTCAGCCCGATTAGACCGCCCAGTGAAGGCGTACAAACGTTGGATTGCTCGTATTCCAACGGTTTATCATGAAGATGTATTAGATCAGCCCCTGACTCATAATATTTCTGTAGCTGATGATCGGCATTGTTTAGCCTTACTGAAAAACTATCAGAGTTTAATGCCCATGGCTCAGGAAGCGCGTAAGCCAATCTTTCACCTCAAACCAGCTGACGGGGCGATTGGCGCTCATACATCAGCGGTGAGCAAAGTCTACCGAGAATTTGAAAAATTGGCTCATGCAATCGCACAACGAACGGAAGTGAAAATAAACCCAACTCTATTAAGTGATGTAAACAATCCTCAAACCCTTACACATGACCAATGACGATAAGAGCCGTTAACTTTAATGTTTACCACCGACTTATTCCACCCTTTTAGACGTATCACCTCAATCAGGAAATATCGGTTGAATTTGGGCGGGTTTTGTGGTTCAGTTATTGGTGACAAGCTAGCTAGAATCTCTAAATCCGCCCCTACGATTTACTTTCTTGTAGAGACAATTCATGAATTGCCCCTACAGGTAGCCCCTAAACCGTCAAGAAAAGGTTACTCATAATCCAGTTGCGGATCAACCTTAAACGTCCCCACAGATGCCTGCAACTCTCGCGCCACTTCCACCGTTTTTCGCAGTGAATTCGACACTTTCGTCGAGGAATCCGAGGTTTGGGCTGAAACCATGGCAATCTCGTACATCAAACTACTCACCGCTTGCGCCGTTTGCGTCTGAGACACGGTAGCCGTAGAAATTAACTGCACCAATTGGTCAATCTGATAGGATACCTCTAACATTTGACCCAAGCTATTCTTGGCATCATCCACTAACTGTGTCCCTTCTACCACCTGCTTGGTGCTTTGTTCCATCGCCTCAACCACCATCGCGGTTTCCCGTTGGATACTCTCAACAATTTCCTCAATTTCTTGAGTCGCCGCCGCTGATTTTGCCGCCAATTCTCCCACTTCTTCGGCAACAACAGCAAAGCCTTGACCCTCTTCACCAGCCCGTGCTGCCTCAATCCCGGCGTTAATCGCAAGTAAGTTGGTTTGTAGGGCAATTTTCTCAATGATAGATACCACCTTAGCAATCTGTTGCGACGACTCACCCAAGCGCTTCACTTTTTTCGCCGTCTCCCCAATCGCACCACGTAGATTTAAGATATTTTCTACCGTTAAATCCATCGCCGCTTGACCCATTTGGGCGGTATTGGATGCTGTACCCGCCACAACTGCCGCTTGGCGAGCGTTCTCTGCCACTTCTTCAATTGACTGGGTCATTTGTTCGACAGAATTTAAAATCTGAGTCGTTTCTTCTGCCTGTTTCAGTGCCGCTTCTGCCAGTTGCTGAATCGCTTGTTCGTCCTCGCCAACCGCCATATTCACCTGAATTGCTGACTCTTGTACCCGTGTTACAATTTGCCGCAAGTTCTCCACAATTGAGTTGAAAAAGTCAGCAACGGTGCCGATTTCACCAATGTTTACCTCTGCCCGTACCGTTAAGTCACCTCTGGCTGCACCTTCCACATCATTGAGCAGTTCAACTAATTGCATTTGAATCGCTTCTTTTTGTTGACGTTGCTCCTCTGCCAGACTTTCAGCTTTTTGACGGGATTGCTCAATTTGGGCTAAGAAATCTAAACGATCTAAGGCTGAACCGAGTTGAATTGCCACCTGTTTAAAGAAGGTCATTTCTGATTCTTGCCACATCCGGCTACTGGAACATTGATGGGTGACTAATAAGCCGTGAAGATCTCCATAGGCTAAAATTGGCGCGACTAAATTGGCTTTGACCTTAAAGGGTTCCAATTGACCCAAGTAACATTTGCTCAAACCCGCCTTTTGAATATCTTCAATCGCCTTGACCCGCCCCTGCTTATATTTCTCCACATATTGCTCGGCAAAACAGGGGTCAGCAATATTCGCGCCCAAGGCTTTGGGAAACCCTTCCGCCACCGATTCAGCCCTGATCGTGCCTTTCCAGTTTTCGTCAAATAGGTAAACAACAGCGCGATCAGTTTTCATGGTTTTGCGAATTCCTGTGATCGCGGCATTATAAATTTCCTCCACGGTCACGGATTCCCGAATACTTGAGGTAATTTCATTCAATTGTTGCGCCCGTTCGGTTTCCGCTTCTTTTTCGACCAAGAAGTTCACCCGGTCTAAGGATAAACCAACTTGAATCGCTAACTTTTTGAGAAACTCAATTTCCGACGGTTGCCAATTATGGGGCGCATTACAGTGATGGGCAATCAGTAACCCAAATAACTGCTCATCCTTGAGAATGGGGGTGACCAAATTGGCTTTCACTTGTAACCGTTCCATTAACTGGAGGTGATCCGGATGAAAACCCGCTTCAAAAACATTATCGGTGGGTACGACTCGTCCTTGTTTGTAGGCTTCGATCAGAGCATCCCCAATACAAGCGTCTTCGATTTTATCCCCCAAAGCCCGAACCCAACCGGGAACGACGGCTTCATTGGAGATGTATCCCCGCCAGTCGGGTTGGAACCGATAGATCACCACCCGATCAACGTCCAGAATTTGCAACGCCCCTTGAACAGCCGTCTGGAAGACTTCCTCTAAATCTCGCTCAGTCCGAGCGCGGGAAATGGCGATGTTGGCAAATAATTCTGCCTGTTGAGTTTCTGCCGATTGCTGATACAATAATCCCTTAACACTGGTGACCAGATTATTAAACGCTTGTGACAAGAGGCGGGTTTCTGTCGGACCAACGGGTTCAGCGTGAACATTCAGATCCCCTGCAATCATTTGTTCCGCCGTGCTAACCAATTGTTTTAAGGGCATTGCCAAGCGACGGGCTAAAAATAACAGGATTGCTGCGATCGCACCGCCTAAGAGCAGAAACGCTAAGGAAAAGGTCAGCGCGGCTTGAGATCCAGTGCTGCGGAGGTCGCTCAGTTCCATGGAAACCGCAATCACCCAGTTGGTTTTGGGAACGGTGACCAAAAGATAACGGCGACCCGCGTATTCAAAGTTAGCCCTGTTGAGGGAATCGCCAACCTGAGAGGGGACTGACTCTATGGTTAAATCCTTGAGTGGCACATTACTCGCTACTGATTCCGCCTGAGAATTCTGAGATTGTAGGCTATCGAGCAACATTTTGGCACCTTGCGCGATCGCATCACCGCCCACAACCGTCTGTTGACCTTCTCCGTCCTGAATCCCAACGTTATGAATGACAGTGATATTACCCTCTTGGGTCAGGGCTAAAAGTTGTACGATTTGAGAATCAACTACGTGTAAATCTGAGAGCAAATTATTCAGCACTGTACCGAACGCTGCGGCGGGTAAGACCCCTTTGACCACACCCAGAAATTCACCTGAGTTCGGATCAGTAATCGCTTGGCTCAGTTCAATTCCAAAGGTATTTGCCGATTGATCAAACGTCGGTTCGATTAATCGATTCTCACCTGTTTTCGTTGCTTGCCACCATTGTTCATCCCGTTGCACAAAGTCCGAGGTCGGGCGACTATATGCGACGTTAAACCCATGTTTATCGGTAAAAAACAACTCCGAAAATTCGCTAACTTCTGCTGTTTTCTGAAGATAACTATTCAGAGAGGAATTGGGTTTAACAATTTTATTTGTGGCGAAGGTTTGTTCAAGCTGCTCAATCGGAATTGTCGGCAGCCCTTCAGTTTGAGCTACTGTTGCCGTATTCTTAGCCGCATTAATGACTAACGGATTATGCGCCACAATTGCGGGGATTTTTTCGGCTTCGGCTAACAACTCAGTGACAATATCACTGGTTAATAATGCTTCATTTTGTAATAACTGCTCAGTTTGTTCTTGGCTGCGTCCCGAAATAATTCCAGATGTCACCAATCCCGCTAATCCCAAGGGAACCAGTACAGCCGGCAAAATGGTTTGCAATAACTGAATCCGCAGGGGAGTACTGTTCTGGGATAATAACCGATGGTAGCTTCCTGGAAGAGTACGCCCCAGAAAAGAAGGCTGTGTCTTCGGCTCTGGAGGCGTCATTCCTGGGGGGGGAACGGATTCAAGAGGGAGTTGGCTGTTAGGATAATTCGTTGCACTATTTTGATACCCTCTATTCAAAGTGTCTTCATGGGATTGAGAGTGATAAGTGTTAAGTGGATCAAATTTAGTAGCCATGAAATGATGTCCTTGAAATGAGAGTCTTGGTTGATTCTTGATTGTTATACTCGCTCTTTGATCAGCAAGCTACGTTAAAGAATTATGGCATTGGCGGGGGGCGGATTTAGTAACATCATAGTCAAAAAACAATAGGGTAAAAATTGCCCCTACTCAACAGAACTCAAAAGGGTTTATAACTCAACTAAAATTGGTAGAAGATGCGGGTAAAAATATGCAAGGTGGTTTTATTTTTCGTTCTGTAGCCACGCAATTGCTATTAATTTTCCAATACCCTGTATCAGCCTTATAGCACTACGAGGTACGGAAAGGACATCAGTTGATCCCAAGAGGGAACAGTGAACAGTACAGAATGTCCTAACCTGTCTTTGTACTGCTATACATCATTAGAGAACTAGACCTAAATCTAAAATCATAAAGGGCATCTGATTGAATTTGGTGTTAAAAAACACGACAGACACTTATCCTCAAGGGTTGTCCAAAAATAAACTCGCATTTTTTGCTAGAGTCCTCATTCACCAATAGCAAATGACAAATGACAAATGACGATATTGGATTAAAGCACTCGTCTACACGCCACACTAGCCGCCTTGACACCCCCACCAGAAGCAATTAAAGCGCCGATGAGACCGCCAACCGCTTCCCCAGCGATCGCCATTTCAATCGCCACCGCCAACGTACAAACATCTAAATCCGTTTCTGATGCAGGTTGCGCTTCTGGATGGTTATCTTTCCAGGCTTGGGCTAAAGGAACGGCAAGTTCTGCTAATTGATTTTCGAGGTTAAATTGCTGTACTTCTTCAGAAGATACAGGTTCAGAGGTTGAGGGATTGAGATTACGTAATTGATTGTCGGATTTGAATGAACTCATAGTGCTAGTACCTAAAAAAACACCACATTCAGGAATAGTGGGATTGAAGCGAAAACGATAGATTTACCCTGGTGGTGTCCAACCTTGAGGAGAACAGAAGCAAAAGAGGCGAGCGATCGCAGACCCTAGGCTTTCATTCCCAGATACGGTTGAATCTGTAAGACGTTCGTATAACTTGTAATACACTTTCCTTATCATAGGTCAACTACACGAGCATCAGCAACTAAGTCTTAGAGGTTTCATCGAGTCTTCATAAACTAGGGGATAAGACAGCAGGGGTGTGACAGTGGAGGGAGGTAAACTCACGCGCCATGCCTCGCAGGGGCAAAGAGTCATCACTCCTAATGTCCCGGCGGTGTCACTCAAACAGCACCGTCACCTCACTGGATTGGGTAAAGTAATTCCAAATCGCGATCGCTAAATCATTCTCATATTCCAGCTTTTCTATTCCCTGACAATTCCGGCAATCCCCTATACATGATGACGCTTGACCATCTAATGCCCCCTCTGGAATTGCTAAACAAATGTTTACAACAGGGATCTCTTGTCCCTCACCTAAGCCGTTGTAGGTGCTGAACGTCACTGCTGCAACATAGTCCATATTGATGATCAAATCGGCGAGTCGGATGAATGCCAAGATAAACTCCTCGCACAGATAATTCAATAACTGTTTTGTCAAAAAAAACCCTACATAAAAAGGTTAAGTCATACACCCAATTGGTGTAGTCACGATTGAACTCTTCAATTTGGTGTCGTAGATGCACTTACCGACAACGGAATAGATCAGAGAGCTTTCCCTAGCTTGAGTTTTTCTCAAAGGTCGGGTTTCTTTTCTATGCCATTGCGATGACCCTGAAAACGTACTTAACCGTAAGATAGCGTAAAACACGTAATACACCAATAGCATGATAGTCAATCTGTACGCTGATCAGCAAGAGTTAGGGATGAGGGACTGGCGATTGAGGATTGGCGATTGGAAAAATTCTCCATCACCTGCCTCATCTTCCCCATCTCCCCTGTTCCCCGTTTCCCGTTCCCCGTTTCCCGTTCCCACCGTTCAGGTTAACCAGGCTGCCAAATTTTGACTTGACCAGCTAGACTGCGACTAACCATCGTTTCTCCATCAGCACTCATTGCCACAGCAGCGACACCCTCTGGATGTCCTTCAAGGGTATTGACTAATTCACCAGTTTCCAGATTCCAAATAGTCAGCGCTGGGTCACCACTACCTGCAATCAAAGTTTGTCCATCTGGGCTGATGGTGACAGAGTAAACCGGTTTTTCAAACTGGGAAAGGGTACGAACTAATTTCCCAGTTTCCCGATGCCAAATTTTGACAGTTTTGTCCGCACTACCACTGACAAGTGTCTGCCCATCTGGACTCACTGCAATTGAATAGACCCATCCAGCATGTCCCGTCAACTTACTCAGCAATTCCCCAGTTTTCAGATCCCATAATCTCACCGTTTTATCCCGACTAGCACTCGCAAGAAGCCAAGCCGATTGTTGGGGTACGCCTCTATTCTCCTGAGAATCTTGGCGGTTGAGCAGGCTAGGTGTGTTATCTGTTATGGCAACATAGACCAGAGCAGAAATCGTTGGCAAAAGCTTAAACCAGCGAGCATGTCCCGATAGGACACTCGTCTGCTCGCCAGTTCGTACATCCCATAACTCAATTTGTCCTCTATTGCCTCCCAAGGCTAAGATTTGACTATCGGGACTAATATCGACTGCAGCACTAACAAACTTTGTGTTTAACTGGCGAATTGGGCGACCTGTGGGTAAATGCCACATTAGAGTCGTAGCACCATTACTCGTGCGATCTAGATCACCATTAATAATCAGCATCTGATTATCGTGGCTAATGACGTGTCCCTCTGTGCAACATCTTGTCAAGGATGTTACTCAATTCGCGATCGACAGAATTCTGCAAATAATCTCGCCAAACCCAACAGTCTTGTGCGAAGGAATAGAGATCGAAAGGGTCTACTTGGGTCAACAGATAAATACAAGTGACACCAAGACTATAGAGGTCACTAGAAAAAACTGCTTTGCCTACGGCTTGTTCAGGGGCGACATACCTAGCACTACCAATTACAGTTCCGGTTTGGGTAAGAGCCGTTTCTGCCACCAATTTGGCAGCACCAAAATCCACTAAGACCAGTTGCTGATCAGTCTGACGACGAATAATATTTTCCGGTTTAATATCTCGGTGGATGATTCGATGAGCGTGGATAAAGTCTAGAAAAGGCAGTAAGTTTTCGAGCAATTGTCGAATCTTTGTAGCGTCGAAACTGCCTTCCTCACTCACCTCTTCAGCTAAATTACGTCCATCGATAAACTCCTGGATCAGGTATTGACTACTTTTCTGCTCGATATAGGCTAGTCGTTTAGGAATTTGTGGATGTTTACCGAGTTTTTCGAGTTGTCTTGCTTCCGAGCGAAATAACTCAGCCGCCCTCTCTCGATAATTGAACGCGGAGACACCCGGAAAAAACTGTTTGATCACGCAACGTGGCTTAGTGGGCAAGAACTCATCCACAGCGAGAAAAGTTCTACCAAAACCCCCCTGACCAATTAGTTTAAGCGCAAAATAGCGGTTATCTAATAACAGCTTTGAGCCACAATTTTGACAAACCTCTGCATCGATAGGATTTTGGTGATTCTGACAGTTAAAATTGAGGCAATATCGCATGATAAATGGCTAAAATAACATAGCTGGTAAAGCTCTGCAACTCTTGAACGGATTGCAATTTATAGTTAGGGCTTGCTGCATAAGTGTGTAAGGTAGACTAGATAGGGGTTTCAAGCCATTTTCCGACCCAACAAGTGCAAGGTTTTTACACTATCGCTCTATTGTCACTCTGGGAGGAGTATAATAAAGAAAAATCGCTGAAACCCTTACCCAGTATATGACACAAGCAAGAGTTTCCCGATCGACAGTAAGATTTATCGATGAATGTTGCAACGGCTATAAAAGTATATTTCCAGAAGTTAGAAGTTTTGAAGCATTTAAACAGTTGCATCTAGGGATGTTATCTGATATAAAACGAAAAAGTTTACCCGAAATAGCCGCTGCGGTGGGATTAAAAAATCATCAATCCCTGCACCATTTCATAAGTCAGTCTCCCTGGGAGTTGAAAGAGTTAAGAGAAAAGCGAATTGAGGTAATACTAAGAGCTTTAAAAGGGCAAGAAATAATTGTAATTATAGATGAAACGGGGGATAGAAAAAAAGGGAAAAAGACCGATTATGTGAGCCGACAATATATAGGGAACTTGGGAAAAGTGGAGTCGGGGATAGTAGCAGTAACAGCTTACGGGATAGTCGAAGGAATGACAATAGTCCTTTCCTTCCAGGTGTACAAGCCAAAAAACCGACTAAAAGAAGGAGAACCCTATTTATCGAAACCCCAAATAGCGGCTCATATTATTAGAGACCTCAAAAAGCAAGGATTCAACTTTTCTTTGGTATTAGCTGATAGCTTGTACGGAGAAAGTGAAAGTAATTTTCTGGCGACATTAGAAGAATTAAACCTCAATTATGTGGTGGCAATAAGAAGTAATCACGCGGTCTGGATGCCTCGCGGGCAAAGGGTAATGTGCAACAATTGGAGGGAATTTGACCGAATATTCTCCGATGGAAAAAAGCAGGTACGCTACATCAGGGAAGTAATTTACGGAAAAAAAAGAAGGCAAAGGTATTGGGAAATTACTACAAATACGGAAACATTGCCGAAAAATGAGACGTGGAATGTAATGACAAAAGTGCCGAACATTAAGTATTATGAGGTGGGGAATTTATATGGATTACGAAACTGGATCGAGTATGGCTTGAAGCAAAAAAAGAATGAATTAGGATGGGCAGATTTTCGATTGACAAGTTATTCAGATATAGAAAAATGGTGGGAGATAGTTTGTAGTGCTTATTTACTAGTGAGCTTACATTCTCAAAAATTAGCCACTCAGAAAAGTCCCTTAAACCCTAGTTGTATTTCCCAAACAGGTCTGGGATTTTTATTGTCGGAACATCCTCGATGGGATGCCAAAGAAGGCTGGAAAAATTTGCTGAATAACTTGCGTTTAATTCTCCAACCCTTGCTCGCTTACAATGACCTAAGGTTTTGGTTGAACATCTTTCCTATTCCTTACTTAGATGTGGGCTTAAATCGTTTAATCACTTGGATGAATCGCTTTCCTGGCGCTGTACCCGAAGCTAATGCTAGCATAGATTTCCACTTTTCCTCTGCCTAGAGTGACATAAGAGCGCTATAACCGTCTTGCATCCTGGAATTTTTGCCGACCTCAGCGCTGAATTCTCCCTCGACAGAGGGTTGAAACCATTGCCCATTGCCTATTCCCTATTGCCTCTCCCCACCACAAGACTTATTCAGCAGACCCTAGTTATTGTTATTACTGTTGTTGCATTCTTTTGAGTTGCTCTTGAGTGCTGTGCAACTTTTCCAGAAACAGCCAAATTTCATCTGCTCTTTGAACTTTTTTCGCAACACCATTGACTACCCGATCCGACAGCCAATACATTGCCATCAGGCATAAATAGCATCCAATCTTCAGCACCCTCTTCCTCCGGTTCTGACGGATCGGAATAGAGCGAAAATGTTCGCAAGGCTAATTGATTATCAAAAGTGAAAAGGGTATCCCAAAGGGGGGGGATTAATTTCACACTTTTTAAATTCATCCCCTCTATTTTTTGCAATTCTAAGGCTATCTTTGAGCGCGAATCTTCACAAGCGACTAGCACTTCAAGATTCTGTTCTAAACGCCAAGCACACAGATAAATCCATAGATGCCACTCTCCACGAGTATATTCTGATCGCTTAACTAAATTACCATGCTTTCGCTTGACTGGATTACGGTACTCTACAACTTGCTTGACTGGATTGCCAAACTCTAGCGTAATAAAACTACCATGTCCTAAGGAAACACCCCAGGCTTTATGTCCCAATAACGGTGACATTTTAGCCTCAATTAAATTTCTTTCGGTTGGATTAATAGACATTGCTTTTTTTTAATAGTTCTTCAAGTTAAAAATTATCAACACTGTTCATGCTGCTGGTATAGTCCCTATAGAGTAGTTTTTATTTGGATGAGAGACGTTGAATATCTATAATACAATAGCTTTAACATTTTCGGGATACTTTAATTAAACGATAAACGCTATCGTGTCTAGGGTAAATTAATCATCGTCCCAGTCAACAAGATCATCTATTTGCTCTTGTGCATCAGTATCACCAAACATTTCTATCCCTACTACGGTTCTCCTTGGCAGGTGACGCCATGTCCTCTGGGCGAGACTGCACCACATTTACTCCGCCTTTTGCCTCTTTCTTGGTTGGTCAATTCCCCTTCTCAATGCGTACCCATGTATATTTAAGATTTTCTTAATGCTCTTGGGGAAAAATCTGTGAGACAATTGTAGTCATGTACATAGAACGTGTTCCGAACCGAAATTCCCCACCCGCCGTATTACTTCGTGAGTCCTATCGCGAAGGAAAGAAAGTGCGAAAACGGACTCTAGCTAACCTGTCCAAATTGCCGGATGAAGCGGTAGACGGTTTAAAGATTCTCCTCAAGGGAGGTAAAGCGATTGAAGACATCGAGGAGGCGTTTAACATAGTCCGTTCTCGCCCTCACGGTCACGTCGCTGCCGTACTCGGAACAATAAAAAAAATCGGCTTAGACTCGATTATTAGCGGTGAAAACACACGTAACAGACGATTAGTGCTATCGATGATAGCAGCACGTATTATTGCCCCCAAATCGAAATTAGCCACAGCGAGAGGATTACAACAAGCGACCAAACTGTCCAGTCTAGGAGAACGATTAGGATTGTCTGGGACAGATGAAGATGAACTATATCTAGCCATGGACTGGCTCCTGTCTCGACAAGAGGAGATAGAAAACAGCTTAGCGTCTATCCATCTAGTAGAAGGAACATTAGTTCTCTATGATGTCAGCTCAACGTATTTTGAAGGAAAGACTTGTCCTCTAGCACAATTCGGCTATAATAGAGACAAAAAAAAAGGTAAATTGCAAATAGTATTTGGATTATTATGTAACGCCCAAGGATGTCCGATTTCTGTAGAGGTGTTTGAAGGAAATACAGCCGACCCTAGTACATTAACGCAACAAATAGAAAAAGTCCGCACTCGGTTTGGATTAAAGAAAATAATCTGGGTGGGGGACAGGGGAATGATCACACAAGCGAGAATCCGAGAAGACCTAAAGGAAACAGCAGGAGTAGATTGGATCACCGCGCTGCGTTCAAGCCAAATCCGGAAACTGGTGAACCAGTCGTACATTCAGCTCTCTCTATTTGATGAAAAAGACTTAGCTGAAATTACCTGTGAAGACTATCCGGGAGAAAGATTAGTCGCCTGTCGGAATCCCTTCTTAGCTGAAGAAAGAAAGAGAAACCGAGTCGCCTGTCGGAATCCCTTCTTAGCTGAAGAAAGAAAGAGAAACCGCGAAGAGTTATTGCAAGCCACAGAGCAGAAATTAAATAAAATAGTCAGTGCCACATCACGGAAAAGATGTCCGTTAAGGGGTGAAGCGGAAATCGGATTAAAAGTGGGTGAAGTGATCAACAAGTATGGTGTGGCGAAACATTTCAAAATCCAGATAACTCCCGATAGCTTCTCTTACCAAAGAAACACTGAAAGTATCAATGAAGAAGCTACATTGGATGGTTTATATGTGGTGAGAAGTTCCGTCCCCGAAGAAACGTTTACAGCCGAAGAGACGGTCAAAGCCTACAAAAGCTTATCCAAAGTTGAG